>JBIKOV010000049.1:0-17653 GCA_044357815.1 Ferruginibacter sp.
TTAAGCCACCAAATACACAGCAGTACGGAACTTTTAAAGATGAACGTAATGAAAATTATTATACAGTAAAAATTGGTAGCCAAGTATGGATGGTACAGAATCTTGATATTAATACTTTTAATAATGGAGATCCAATACCACAAGTAGTATCTTCTGAAGAATGGAGACAGGCTGATAAAAATAAAAAACCAGCATGGTGTTATTATTGGAATGATAAAAGCTTAAGTAAAAAATATGGCAAGTTATATAATTGGTATGCTGCTACTGATCCTAGGGGATTAGCTCCAAAAGGTTTTCATATTCCCTCAGATATGGAATGGAGAGAGTTGTATGCTTTTCTAGGTGGAATAAAAACGGCTGGGAATAAACTTAAAAATAAAACTGGCTGGTTACAAGAAGGAAATGGGAGTAATAGTGTTGGCTTTTGTGGGTTACCTGCAGGTCAACGGGGAGATTTAGGAGACTGTGATTTTGTATCACTTGGTCTTAGTAGTTTTTGGTGGAGCACCACTGAGTTTAAAAAGGAATATGCTATGGTTTCTTTTTTATTTTCGGCATTTGACACAGTTGACCACGGTTCATTTTCTAAGGGTAGAGGATTTAGTGTAAGATGTATCAAGAATTAATAAAAAAAGGGTCCAGCTGTTACACTGATCCCTCTGCACAAAGCATCCATTAACCACAAGGAAGGTTTGATCTTATCTGTCTTATGAAGTGGTAGTGGATATCAATCTTTGTTTGTGGGTGTTCCACTGCTGTAGATACAACCTCTCCTTATGTTTGGCACTTTGTGGCTTCTTTTACAAGCTGGCTACCTCTATGACGCGGGTGTATCCAATCAGGCTTTCCTGCTTGCTGTCTTGACTGTAGGCGAAGCTATGCTGCAAACGCATTACTTCCCCAGTGCGTGTGTTTGTGAAATCATACGGATCATTAACCTTAATTCTTTTTTTTGCCACCGTTATTTTTAAAGGATTGGAAGCATTAAATGTTTGTAGAAATCTGAATACTCAAAGAAAGCCTAGATTTTTCTTAACCTGCATCATAAATAGATTTTTGTCATTAAGATTGATCTTCTTTAATATCTCATAAAACTCTTCAAAACTTCCTCCATCTTCTATGTATTGATTAAGTTTATTGTACCATAATTTTGCAGCATCAGACTGGTGTAGCTCATTGATTATGTAAACTCTTTTTTCAATATTAGATAAGCGGTTGAAGTCAGACTGGCTTAATATACCTTTTTGATGATAGAATTTGTCATCATTTGTTACTGTCTTTTGGCTATTGCCAGTTATGTTATCTACTACTTCTACTAATAAATAATCATCATATATTGCTGACTCTTCAAAAGATTCAATCCAATCTAGTATCTCATCTGGCATGAAAACTGCAAGTACATTTGATGTTGTTTCTGCTTGAGTATCGTATAAAACCTTCCATACACTCTCATCAAAATCTGGATTCATGTATGATAGAGCTAAGGCAAGTTTAAAGGAATTTAAAATATCTACTATATCGTAGCCATTTAAAGCAGAAAAGCGTATTCTCTTTAATAGTTCACCTTTGCTGTTTAATGCGTATGTGAATTCAGGAGAAGACCAATCCGTATCTAACTTTTTAGCAACTGATTGAGATTGATAATCTTTATTTCCTATATAAAGCAAATCGTAAACTATCTCTAATAATTCTAACGCTTTTTTTTCATCAAGTTGCTTGTCTGACATATCGTATTATTATTTTTTTAGTTAAAGCCAACTGATTTATAAATTCAATGTTTTTTACAATGCTATTAGCTTCTATTGAAAACTTGCTTTCTGTTCACGTTAGGTGTGGATATCATCAAACGGCGGATGAAAAGCAAGTAGGTCAACTGCTCAATTACCTTGATGGGGTTAAACAATCCACCTGTCCAAAACTGTTCCCAGACTTTGTCTATTTTACTTCGGAGCTCTCCTGTTAGGATTTATTAGTGTTTCTACCACAAAATAATTTATTTTGTTTACTATACAACACTAACCATGAATAAAAAAGTAAAAGAGCAGGTGTTAAAAATTATTTTACCGGGTAACTTCTCCGCTGAGCAGATTCTTACACCATTGGCCTTCATACAAACGTGAAGGCTGGAATGTTTTTTGTCTTGGATATCTTGATAAAAATGAACCAAACAAGGAGGTGGCGTGATTATTTCGACGAGCATGGTGGGTATCCTCTGCATTCAAACCTATTAAATCAGATAATTAGGAAAAAGTATACCAGAGTGGCAGACTTGATGATAAAAAGCGGTGTAATAAAACGCACTGATGGTTACCAAGCAGGAAAGCAGGCTAAGTTGTTTACATTATCTGAGAAATACTCATCGGCAGGTTACAATACTGCTATCGATGTTTAGTGACTTTATACAGCATTTTGTAATGCTTGTGACAAATTAGACAGAATAAAAAAGAGGCCCTTATTGCTAAGAGCCTCTACTGTAAAAAGAGCTTAAAAAACTATTTTGGCATTACAACAGCGTCTATAACGTGCACAATACCGTTTCCTGCTTTTAAATCTGTTGCAGTAACAATTGCATTTCCACCTTTTTCATCTGTTAAAATAACCTTACCATTTTTCAATGAAGCAGTTAAAGTTCCTCCACTTACTGCTTTTAATGTAGCTTTTCCTTTGCCGTCTTTTATAGCTTTTAAAACAGCAGCTGCATCTAAATTACCAGCTACAACATGATATGTCAATATCTTAGTTAAGGTAGCTTTGTTCTCTGGTTTTAATAGATTCTCAACAGTTCCTTTTGGTAATTTCCCAAATGCATCATTTGTTGGAGCAAATACTGTAAAAGGACCTGCGCTTTGCAAAGTACTTACTAAATCAGCTGCTTTTACGGCAGCAACTAAAGTGGTATGAGCTTCAGAACCTAAAGCTACGTCTACTACTGTTTTTTGGGCTGATGCGGAGATAAATCCTCCAATCAGAATAGTCAATAAAAATTTCATTCTCATAATTAATTGATTTGTTTACTTAATAAACATAATCCATAAAAAAAGGTTTTTATAAAAAATCTATTTGCAAATAATTAACAATCCTATGAGTTAACATCTAAATAAATTAATTTTTAGAAGCTATTTATACTGTTGTATCTAAATAATAGGCAAGTTCCAGCATAAAGTGGATAAAAATAGCCGAATTGATCAGCGAGTTTCCACTATTCACTTAATTCATAAAATAGTCCAACCATCTGTATTACAGATAATTGGACTATTAAATCTTACAATGTAGCTGCTATTTTAAACAGATCATAAGGCCAGCAATGCTTTATTATCCTGTACAACATTTTGTACTGTTAGTGAGGTTGCACTTCTTCCACCATCACCCAGCTGTTTTTCTTTAAAATGTCTGTATCTTCTAATACATGTACCACGAGAATTTTTGTGACTAGTTTGTGACCATTTGATACCCAAATTAGTTGTAATAGGGCCATACTTGGCAGTAGGCGCTAAACAACAAAAACCTTAACTAGTAAGGGTTTTGTAAAAAGTAAGCTGTGGAGAATACCGGATTCGAACCGGTGACCTCTTGCATGCCATGCAAGCGCTCTACCAACTGAGCTAATTCCCCAATCGGGTGCAAATATAGTTGCACTTGCCATTGGTTCCAAAAGGAATTATTTTTAAATTTATTAGCCAATTCTTAATCACCCCAAATATCACCTTTTCCTTCCAGCCAAGATTTTACTGAGTCGGTAGTTACTGATTTTGGTCTTTCCAGTGGAAAGCTCAATGCCCTGTCCCAACAAAGGCTAGCCAATACGCCCAGTGATCTGGATACACCGAAAAGCACGGTGTAAAATTCATATTCCACCATTCCAAAATGTACCAGCAGTGCACCGCTATGGGCATCAACATTGGGCCATGGATTTTTAATTTTCCCTAGCGATTGCAGAATAGGGGGAACAACGTCATAAATATTCCAAATGGTTTGACATAATTTATCGTCTGGCATATGTTTTTTACCAAACTCCATCTGGGCGGTAAAGCGAGGGTCTGTTTTGCGTAATACTGCATGTCCATAACCTGGTACTACTTTTCCTCCAGTGATTGTGTCTTGTACATATTGGGCTATTTGCTCCTTAGTGGGCAAATCGGTGCCCAATTTCTCCTGCATTTCGTAAATCCATTTAATCACTTCCTGATTAGCCAGACCGTGCAATGGACCTGCTAATCCATTCATTCCTGCAGCAAAAGCCAAGTAGGGATCACTTAAAGCAGATCCAACTAGGTGAGTGGCATGTGCGGATACGTTGCCCCCCTCATGGTCCGCATGAATGGTCATATATAGCCGCATCAGTTCTTTAAATTCTTCACTATCATAGCCCATCATGTGGGCAAAATTACCCGACCAATCCAATAAGCCATTTGGCTGAATATGATCTCCATTTTTGTACTTACGGCGATATATATACGCAGCAACCCTAGGAAGCCGTGCAATCAAGTCCATGGTATCTTCCAGACTAGCTTCCCAATAATCTTTCTTATTCATGCCAGCTGCATATCGTTTTGCAAAACTACTCTCAGTTTGTAGGGCCATGATGGCGATCACAAACTGAGTCATTGGGTGCGTATTAATAGGAATTGCCTCAATCGTGTCAAATACATGCTTGGGTACATGGCTTCTACGCTGCCATACAGAGGTAATATGGTTTACATCTTGTTCGGTAGGTAATTCATTCAGCAGCATCAGGTGAAATAAGCCTTCCGGTAGTGGCTCAGCACCACCAGGAGCCTTGGGTAATTTAACCTGTAATTCCGGAATGGTATAGCCACGAAAACGAATTCCATCTTGTGCATCTAGCAGTGAGGTCTCAGTTACCAAACCGGTAATTCCCCTCATTCCTTGGTACACCTGACTTAGGGTAACTTCCCCGATCTTTTTATTTCCATGCTCTTTAAGCATTTCTTTTATTTCTGCACCAATTTTATCAGCTTTTGCTTTAAAGCTGTTTTTTAATAAATCCATATATCTGCTTTAGGTGTAATCTATGTTAAGGAGGTGAAAACTGGGTATAAAATTACGTTGCAACAAACTGCTAAACAAAATTTTTTATTTTTTATAATTATTCTGATTATATAATCTTTCTTATATGTGTAGTGAATTGAAAAGAGCATCCCCAATGTTTATGATATTTGTTGGGGTAATTTACATTGAAATTCGAGTTCATTTTAATAATTTCTCATAAATTTTCAGCTAAATTTCATGCTCCCAAATATTCGCTGTAAGTTTGCATGACCTCACGGATTTTTTCTTACCAGTTTTAACCGTTCTGAAAGCCGCCGGTCATTTTTGAATAAACATTTGTCAAGCTAGTTTTTGTTGTATCAGTAAGCGTATAGTTTCTATACATTTTGAGTATGCTTATCGAGAAACTTAGTGTGATATGAATTATTCTTTATAGTAAACAGGTATTCAACTTATAAATAGATACAATGACCAAGTACATTTTTGTAACAGGTGGAGTTACATCCTCTTTGGGAAAAGGAATTATTGCAGCCTCCCTTGCTAAGCTGTTGCAATCAAGAGGATTGAAAGTGACCATTCAAAAATTTGATCCCTATATCAATGTTGATCCTGGAACACTCAATCCCTATGAGCATGGAGAATGTTTTGTAACCGAGGATGGGGCTGAAACGGATCTTGATCTTGGGCATTACGAAAGGTTTTTAAATATTTTCACTTCGCAAGCTAATAATGTTACTACTGGTAGAATTTATCAAACGGTCATTAACCAGGAGCGAGAAGGTGCTTATTTGGGTAAAACAGTTCAGGTAATTCCACATATAACGGATGAGATTAAACGCAGAATGTTATTGATTGGGGATACTGGAAAGTATGATATTGTAATTACTGAAATTGGTGGTACAGTAGGGGATATTGAAAGCCTTCCATTTGTAGAAGCTGTTCGTCAGCTGCAATGGGAGATGGAAGAAGAAGATTGTCTGGTAGTACATTTAACCTTGATTCCTTATTTAAAAGCAGCCAAAGAGTTAAAGACAAAGCCCACCCAGCATAGTGTTAAGCTAATGAGTGAAAATGGCGTTCATCCGGATATTATTGTTTGCAGAACAGAGCGGTCGTTGAATATGGAATTGAGGAAAAAAATCGCCTTGTTTTGTAATGTTAAAACCGAAGCTGTTATCGAGGCAATGGATGCCAATTCTATTTATGAAGTGCCGCTTAAAATGTTACAGGAAGGCCTTGACGTAATTGTGTTAAAAAAATTACATATCAATGGTTATTCAGCACCTGAGCTGGGAAAATGGAAAGAGTTTCTTGACAAATTAAAGTATCCTTCCGCAAAGGTGACTATTGGTTTAATTGGAAAATACATTGAATTGCAGGATGCGTACAAATCGATTTTGGAATCATTTGTACATGCAGGCGCAATAAATGAGTGCAAGGTTCAAATTGTAAATGTGCACAGTGAATTCATAACAGATGAAAATGTAGCTGAAAAACTAGGCAATTTGGATGGATTGTTGGTAGCACCCGGTTTCGGAAAAAGGGGTGTGGAGGGCAAAATTATAGCCGTTAAATACGCAAGAGAGAACAAATTGCCTTTCTTCGGAATTTGTCTGGGTATGCAAATGGCCGCTATTGAGTTTGCAAGAAATGTGTTGAACTTAAAGGATGCTCATTCAACAGAAATGGATGAAAATACCAGTCACCCTGTAATTGATCTGATGGAAGATCAAAAAGCAATTACTACAAAAGGTGGAACCATGCGCTTAGGATCTTACCCTTGTGAATTAAAACCTGGTACTATGGCCAATGCTATTTATGGTCAAACACTGATCAGTGAGCGTCACAGGCATCGGTGGGAATTTAACAACGCCTATTTGGAGCAATTTGAGCAGGCTGGAATGATAGCAAGTGGAAAGAATCCAGCTACCGGGTTGGTTGAAATTATTGAATTACAGAACCATCCTTTCTTTATCGGAGTACAATATCATCCCGAATTGAAAAGTACGGTAGAAAACCCACAACCCATTTTTGTTAGCTTTATTAAGGCTGCTAGAGAATTTTCTGAAAAAAAAACTTCGACAAAAAACCAATTGCTTCAAAATGAAATGGCATAATGGAAACTATCAACACCCGTTTTCTGCTATTTCGGCTTTGAATTTAACAAGTTTTTAATTTTATAGATTAAACCTATTTAATTAAAACATGTCTAATGAATTATCTTTGCAGTATATAATAAAGTCGACTGCAATAAAATACAATCAAATGAAAAATATTTTTACCTGTGTTATTTCATTATTGGTTTGCGTACTATCAGTAAAAGCTCAAACGAAGGAAATTATCAAAAACGATCCAGGAGCTAAAAAAATATTAGATGTGGTTAGTACTAAGTTTAAAACATTTAAGTCGGTACAATCATCTTTTTCGCTGAAAATTGAGAATAATTCAGGTAAAAGCCTCGGTGCCAAGACAGGTACTGTGTACATGAAAGGGCTTAAATACCGAATCAGTGTAACAGGACAAGAGATTTTTTGTGATGGTAGTATTATATCAACCTTCGATAAATCTACCAACGAGTTAACGATTACCAAAATTGACCCTTCCGCTAATTCAATCACTCCTCAAAAATTGTTCACTAATTTCTACGATAAGGATTTTTTATATAAGTTGAATGATAATGTTAAGGTAGGGGGGAAAATAGTCCAACAAATTGAATTGACACCCATAGATAAAAGCAAACCTTTTTTTAAGGTATTACTGAATGTTGATAAGAAAAGCCAAACTATTTCAAGCACAAAGATTTTTGAAAAAACGGGGAATATCTATATGTATGATATTTCCAACATGAATACTACTTCAATGGTTAGCGATGCTCAATTTTTGTTTGATGCAAAGAAATATCCGGGTGTTGAAGTAGTGGATTTACGTTAGTATTTACGATTATTCGATTGTTTTGTTATAGATGATCATTCCTTTCAACTATTTCCCTTTTTTTAGCATCTTTATTTGCCCCATCTAAAAGTTTTGATATCGAGGCCTGCTAAGTCAAGTACCCTATCAACTACAGTTGCGGCTACTTCTTCAATAGAGGATGGTTTGCTGTAAAAGGAGGGGGTAGCTGGTGCAATAATACCTCCAGCCAATGTAACAGTTTCCATATTGCGAATATGTACTAGATTATAGGGAGTGTCTCTAACCACACAAATTAATTTCCTTCTCTCTTTTAGAATAACATCTGCTGCTCTTGAAATGAGGTCACTGCTGATACCGGTAGCTATTCTTCCCAAGGTGCCCATGCTGCAGGGAACAATGATCATGGTATTATATTGGCCGCTGCCAGAAGCAAAAGGAGCCATAAAGTCCTGTTGTGTGTAGTACTTTATCGGATAATTTAGATAACTACTGTTGTCCAATTCCGTTTTCCAGACCTCTTTTGCATTTTCAGTCAATACTACCGATAGCTCATCCCATTGGGCAGGGATGGCTAGTAATTTATCTAAGAGTACTTTTGCATAGATGGAACCACTTGCCCCAGTGATAGCAATAACGATTTTATTCATTTACTTTGTAGTTATTTAGGTATGTAAGCTACTAAACAATTATTGTATGAAAAAGGTTAACGTTTTTTTTATAGCTTTCTTAATTGCATTCGTTTTCACTTCTTTTAAAATTACGGAAAATGATAAAGTGCATTGGTTGAGTATTGAAGAATTGCAGCTGGCATATAAAAAAAAGCCTAAACCTATTATTGTAGATGTGTATACAAGTTGGTGTGGTTGGTGTAAAGTAATGGATACGGAGACCTATAGCAATAATCAAGTAGCAGCTTATATTAATGAAAAATATTATGCGGTTAAGTTGGATGCGGAAGCTAAGGAACCCCTAGAATGGAATGGAAAAAAATATGGATTTGTGGCACAGTATAAAGTGAATGAGTTGGCG
Organism: Ferruginibacter sp.; assembly: GCA_044357815.1. Taxonomy (GTDB): domain Bacteria; phylum Bacteroidota; class Bacteroidia; order Chitinophagales; family Chitinophagaceae; genus Ferruginibacter. The sequence goes on from JBIKOV010000049.1 coordinate 8,953, forward strand.
GCGTATTTCTTAAATGGACAAATGAGTTATCCGACCACCGTTTTCTTCAGTTCACTAGAAGCAAATCCTGCTCCTTTGGCCGGATATTTAAAGCCAAAGGAAATAGAATCTCCTCTCAAATTTTTTGGCGACGGTTTTTATAAAACTAAAAATTTCCCCGATTACCTGAAAGGCTTTACTGCCAGCTGGTAATGGTCTTTGGATGGTTAGATTTTTTTCAGGTATTTTAATTTCATCTTATGGCAGCATCCGCACCAAAACTACAGCGCAGCTTAGGACTCTTTCAGTCAACTGTGCTCAATATGATTGATATGGTGGGAATTGGGCCTTTTGTTACCTTGCCCATAGTGATGGGTTTGATGGGAGGAATGTTTTTATATGCCTGGCTCGCAGGGGCATTTCTTTCATTGGTGGATGCAATGATCTGGAGTGAGTTAGGAGCAGCATATCCTTTGGCGGGCGGTAGTTATAATTTCCTTAAGGAATCCTATGGCAGTAAAGGGGCTGGCAGGATGATGAGTTTTCTATATGTATGGCAAACCGTCATTCAGGCTCCACTTGTAGCCGCATCTGCAGCAATCGGTTTTTCACAGTATTTGGGATACTTGGTTCACCTAAATGAGTGGCAGGCTAAAGCAGTATCTGCTGCGGTGATTATTTTTATTACTTTTTTACTGTATCGAAAAATAGATAGTATCGGTAAAATAGGAGTGCTGCTTTGGACGGGTGTATTGCTTACGCTTGGATGGATCATCATTGGCGGAATAGCCAATGGCCATTTTTTGGAACCGCTCAAAAATATCAATACTGATTTCAGCTGGGGACAATTATTGTCATTTGTTTTTGGTCAGGCATGTGTAAAAACTATTTACAGTTATTTGGGGTATTACAATGTCTGTCACTTAGGTGGTGAGATTAGAAATCCGGGCAAAAATATTCCAGCAAGCATGTTTATTTCTGTAATTGGAATTGCCATTCTTTATTTGGCTATGAATATGAGCGTTGCCAGTGTGATTTCATGGCAGGAAATTAAGCAGTGGCAGGTGAGTGGACAGAATAATTTTGTAGTCAGCACCTTTATAGAAAGATTGTATGGAATTGCAGCTGCGAATGTCGCAACTATTATGATATTGTGGGTTGCATTGGCTTCCTTGTTTGCTGTAATGCTTGGTTATTCTAGGGTGCCCTATGCTGCAGCGGTGGATGGAGCTTTTTTTAAAGTATTCGCAAAATTACATCCAACTAAAAATTTCCCCTATATTTCCTTGCTGGTGTTAGCTGGATTTGCAATGGTATTTAGTTTGTTGTTTAGAATGAAATATGTGATTGATGCTATATTGGCAATGCGTATCATGGTTCAATTCATTGGGCAGGCTATAGGGGTAACCTTATTGCGTAAACGAAATGGCACGAGTGAATTGCCTTATAAAATGCCCTTGTATCCCCTGCCGGTAATTCTTGCTATTGTTCTTTGGTTATTTATTTTTTATGCCACCGGCCTAACCATTATAGTCTCATTCCTTCTGGTGGTAGGAAGTGGATTAATCATGTATTTTATTCTTGCTAAAATGCAACAACAATGGCCATTCAATGTTGAGCACAATGTTGTAGTAAAGGAGAGCATCGGTTAGATGAATACATCACCAGCTTTTTCGGCGCTACAAAATATTATTAGTGATAAGATATCTCCCCTTCACTAGGCAAATCAGAACAGCACTGGTGAATTCCCAGCTTAGTTGTATTGTTTTCATAAATAATTTGGTTATTGTTGACAATAGAATACCTATTTTTTGGGATAATAAAACTGCTTCTTTAATCCTATTCAATAAGACAATTTAAATCCGGAAAGGTTTAATCAAGTCTGAATAAATTATTTCAATTGCCCTATAGAGGATTGAATACTCGTTTAATTTACTAGGGTCATCATTTTATATCCAATAGCTATTTCCTAAATTTTTTATTCACTCAACATCCAAAACGATTCATCTTTGGATTAAGAGAATTTTAAAAAAAGATGTTAAAATAAATTTTCTTCAGCGATTGGTGGAAAATTGGTATATACAGTAGGCCACTGCTTCAAAAAATATATTTACAAGATTTTAAACTTTAGATAAATAAATCTATCAGATAGGTATCCTTAAATTTTAGCACAGTTATTGTTAAGTTTATCAGGAAAATTTTTTATCATTAAAAAATAAAATTATGAAATTCAACAAAAAGCTCCTCCGTACATTAAGCCTAATTTCATTTCTTTTCGCGTTTTTTATTACAGCTTGTAAAAAGGAGGATTCTTCTGCTATTACAGCGGCAAGCCAGCGACTTTCTTTGTACCTTACTGATGATCCAAGTCCTTATGATTCTGTATTGATTGATATTAAATATGTAGAAGTAAAAGTGGATACCAGCGATCGTCACAAACGCGATGATCATTTTGGTGACAATGACAATGACCGCGATGATGATCATAGGGGCCGAGATGAATTTGGTAAGTGGGATACCATAAAAATTATTCCAGGAATTTATAATGTTTCCAAATTAAAGAACGGCATCGACACTTTACTTGGAACGGTTACTATCAATGGAACCATTCGTAAAATCCGTATCACATTGGGAACTGATAATTCACTTCGGATGGCAGGGGTTGTATACCCTTTAAATTTGCTACCAGGCATTAATAATTATTTGTATGTTAAAATTAATGGCTTACATCATCATGAAGCAGTATTTGGGCAAACCTCATTGTGGATTGATTTCGATATCAGCCGATCAATCATATCTCGTGCAGGACAATATTATCTGCGGCCTGTATTACGTCCTTTTTGTGACAATAATTTTGCAAGAGTAAAAGGCAATGTACTTCCGGCAGCAGCTGCACCTTTAGTGATGGTGTATAATGCTACTGATACCGCCAATGCTATTCCCCATCCGAATGGTTATTTTAAAATAAGGGGACTTAAAGAGGGGACCTATAGTGTTTTATTCAAAGGTTCGAATGGATACCGAGATACTACACTTTATGATGTTCAACTCCAGAAGAATGAAGAAAAAATATTGCCTAAGGTTGTTTTAACAAAATAATAACATTCCTGAAAAATACTTTTGCGTCGATATAGGTTTTACATTTGTATTGATGCAAAAGTATTTATAAGACATTCAATTTACTATGGAAAGAAAAGAATTTTTATCATTAATTGGTTTGGGCTCTGCATCGGCTTTAACAGCTGTTTGTATGGGCAGTTGTTCAAAATCAACAGAAAGCACAACCACACCTGGCCAGCCAACTACACCTACTAATGTAAATATTACATTGGATTTAACACTTCCAGCCAATGCGGCACTTGCCAATCCAGGAGGCTATATTTATACTGGAGCAATAATTGTTGCAAAAACTATAGCGGGTAATTTCATTGCAGTGTCAAAAGTTTGTACGCATCAAGGTGCAACTATACAATATGAAGGAACCAATAAACGTTTTTATTGTCCAAATCATGGAGCTACTTTTTCCGATACGGGTGCCTTTATTGCCGGACCAGATAGTCTCGCAGGATTAAAGCAATATAAAACTACTCTTAGTGGAAATACACTTACCATCACTTCTTAAATTTCACTGTTTATTTTGATTAGTTATATTTGTAAAAATTAATTGGTTCAAAAATTTTCACAAAAAATATGATATTCAAAAATTTAATTTACCTCCTTTCTATGTTTTTAATAATTATTTTTTGTTTTAGTTCCTGTACTACTGTAAAGGCTTATCAAAAGGGTAAATTAAATGATTCTGAAATGGTTTTGGGAAGCAGGAAAATTCAAAAATCTGAAATGAGTTTTCAATCTTATCGTGAGGGAGCTTCAGGAGCAAACGGTGGTAAAACTGGCGGAGGATGTGGATGTAATTAAATTTTAGCAGCCAAAAGAATATCAATCTTTTTATCCAACAGAAATTTAAACTTAGGGAATGAAAAAAATATGTTTAATTTTAGTTGGTTTGTATTTAATTCTGCTGTCAAGTTTTGCTCAAACTAAATCAACTCAAGATTCTTTCAATATAAAAGCCGCAAGCTTGTTTTGGAGGAAGTCAATTTTGTAAGTAGTTATTATCATCAAGATGGAAATAATTCATCCGTAACCGGAGGAATTGGAACTCAAAAACTCTCTGATTTTGCCAATATTATTGATATTAAATTCGCTAAATACGATAAACGTTACCGTAAACATACTTTTACTTTAGAAGGGGGAATTGATTCTTACTCATCTGCATCTTCTGATCTAATAGATTTGAAAGCGAATTCTTCTGCCTCTTCCAATGATATTCGGTATTATCCTTCAGTTTCTTGGTTGGTGGAAAGTGATAAAAAAAGAACAAGCTTTGGAATTACTGCATCTGCTTCTAAAGAATTTGATTATCAATCTTTCGGAATGGGGATTAATTTTTCTAAAAAATCAATCGACAACAATCGTGAAATTGGTTTTAAAGCACAGGCTTATCTCGATCAAGTTTCTTTAATTTTACCTATTGAACTGAGAACATCTACAGTTAATAGTGGTCGTAATAGGGAGTAGGATGATTACCCAACTTCATCTAGAAATTCATTCAGTGGCTCACTTACTTATTCTCAAATAGTTAATCAAAAATTACAATTATTATTCTTACTGGATCTTGCTTGGCAAAAGGGGTTTTTAAGTTTACCCTTTCATAGAGTATACATGAATAATAATACCGTCCAATCTGAAGTTTTGCCTTCTTCACGCTTTAAAATACCAATCGGAGTTCGCGCCAATTATTTTTTGGGTGACAAAATTGTGATCCGTTCTTTTTATCGTTTCTATCATGACGATTGGGGGTTGACGGCTCATTCGGCGGATTTAGAAACTGCTATCAAAATAACTCCTTTCTTTTCGGTAACCCCATTTTATCGTTATTACAGTCAGTCTGCGATAAAATATTTTGCCCCCTATCAGTCGCACAAAACTACTGATACGTATTATACCAGTAACTACGATCTGTCGAAATTTGATAGCCATTTTATTGGTGCAGGTGTAAGAATTGCTCCATCCAAGGGTGTATTTGGAAATCCTCATTTCAGTATGCTTGAGATTAGGTACGGACATTATGTGCGGAGTGCAAATTTTAATTCAAATATTGTGAGTTTACACCTTAAATTTAAGTAACGCTAATTGTTGAGAAATAGGGAGCATTTGATTTTTACTACTTCAAATAATATGTTATTGCATTTTTTTCTGAAGTGAAGGGTAACTGTAAAAGTTTTGTAAATAGAATTTTGAGCAATTCTCCCAATAAAAAAAGAGATGCTTAGCATCTCTCCGGCATAAAAAAAGGATACCTGAGTATCCTTTTTAAGTTTATGATTTGTCTGAATTTTTAACTTTCTTTTGGCTCTTGGGAGCAAACATTACCAACATTCTTTTACCTTCCATTTTAGGCATTCCTTCTAAGGCGCCTACATCTTTTAGTCGGTCTGCAAATTTGAGTAATAATAATTCCCCTCTTTCTTTGAACATGATTGCACGGCCTTTGAACTGTACATGTGCTTTTACTTTATTGCCATCTAGTAAGAATTTTTCAGCATGTTTGCATTTGAATTCAAAATCGTGGTCATCTGTATTGGGCGTAAAACGAACTTCCTTCACCTCACTGGTTTTGGATTTCGCCTTCATTTCTTTTTTCTTTTTCTTCTCATCGTACAAAAACTTGTTGTAATCGATGATCTTACAAACCGGAGGGTTGGCTCCGGGAGAAATCTCAACTAAATCTAATTGCTGATCCTGAGCCATTTTTAGCGCATCAGCTGCAGGGTAAATACCCGGTTCAATATTATCACCTACCAGTCGTACCTCAGGTACTCTTATCATGTGATTGGTGCGATGCTCCTGTTGTTGCTCTTTTCTGAATCTTGGGTTAAATGCACCTCTGGGTGCTCTGGGTGGAAATGCCATTAATTGATTTTAGTTTTAAAATATCGGGCTTGCGCTCTAGGTTTTGGTTTAAAGTTAATAAATATTTTTATTCAAATGCTTTTTTGCTCTTTACCTCTTGGTTTACCAGCTCAATAAATTCAGCTATCGGCACAACACCCATATCCCCTTTACCTTGTCTTCTTATCGCAACCATGCCATCATTCACTTCTTTTTCACCTAAAACCAGCATAAAAGGAATTTTCGCCAATTCTGTATCCCTGATTTTTTTGCCGATTTTTTCGTTTCGGTCGTCAATTTCTACGCGAATATCTGCATTTTTTAACTGAGTTGATACAATTTCTGCATAGGGCATGAATTTATCACTAATGGGTAAAAGCTTTACTTGGGTAGGTGCTAGCCATAAAGGGAATTTCCCTGCACAATGCTCAATCAATACTGCAATAAATCGTTCCATGCTGCCAAATGGTGCCCTGTGAATCATTACAGGTCTGTGTTTGGCATTGTCTTCTCCAATATAAGTGAGGTCAAAACGCTCAGGTAAATTGTAATCTACCTGGATAGTGCCCAACTGCCATTTTCTGCCAATGGCATCTCTTACCATAAAATCAAGCTTAGGACCGTAAAAAGCAGCTTCGCCATATTCGACGACTGTTTTTAGTCCTTTTTCAGCCGCCGCCTCAATGATGGCGTTTTCTGCAAGGTTCCAGTTCTCATCCGTTCCAATATATTTACTTCGATCGGTTTTATCGCGCAATGAAATTTGGGCTGTGTAATCTGTAAAACTGAGTGAGTTAAAAACATATAGCACCAAGTCGATCACTTTTTTGAATTCATCCTTCACCTGACTGGGCATACAAAATAAATGTGCATCATCTTGTGTAAATCCTCTTACCCGGGTAAGTCCATGCAATTCGCCATGTTGCTCGTACCGATATACGGTTCCGAATTCGGCTAAGCGTAATGGTAAGTCCTTATAACTCCGTGGGGAGGTTTTGTAAATTTCACAATGGTGGGGGCAGTTCATCGGTTTTAGAAAAAACTCTTCCCCTTCCTGTGGTGTTTTGATTGGTTGAAAACTGTCCTTGCCATATTTCTCATAATGGCCTGAAGTGACGTATAAATTTTTATGACCGATATGGGGTGTGATAACAGGCAGGTAACCACTCTCCATTTGCGCCTTTTGTAAAAATTGCTGCAATCTTTCTCTCAACATGGCTCCCTTGGGCAGCCACAGAGGTAAGCCCATTCCAACTTTTTCGGAAAATGCAAATAATTCAAGTTCTTTTCCCAATTTACGATGATCCCTTTTTTTCGCTTCTTCCAGCAGTACCAGGTATTCTTCCAATTCCTTGGAAGATGGAAAAGTTACTCCATAAATCCTGGTGAGCATTTTATTTTTTTCATCTCCTTTCCAATAGGCTCCTGCAATATTGGTCAACTTGATTCCTTTGATGAAACCAGTATTAGGGATATGCGGCCCCCTACACAGATCGGTAAAATTGCCTTGTGTGTACAAAGTGATTCCTCCATCTTGCAAACCGCTTAAAAGATCAAGTTTGTATTGATCACCCTTGTCTCCAAAATATTGGATGGCATCGGCTTTGGAAATCTCTTTCCTTACAAAGGCGTTGCTTTGCTTGGCTAATTCTGCCATTTTTACCTCTAGTCTACGTAAATCCTCTTCTCCAATCTGGTGATCGCCCAAATCAATATCATAATAAAAACCCGTTTCTAGCGATGGGCCTACCCAAAATTTCACTCCGGGAAACATTCCTTCAATTGCTTCTGCCATTAGATGTGCAGAGGAATGCCAGAAAGTAGCTTTTCCATTTAAATCATTCCAAGTAAGTAATTGCAGCGCTGCATTTTCATTAATGGGCCTTGCTGCATCCCATACTTCTCCATTAATAGAAGCGGCCAATACTTTTCGTGCTAGGCCTTCGCTGATAGATTTTGCCACATCCATAGCACAAACGCCCGCTTCATATTCCCTAACCGCACCATCTGGTAATGTAATCTGTATCATAATATATGTAAATTCAACCTAAATTTAGAGATGCAAATTTAACGAACTATTAGCTAATGAAGTACAGAACTAAAATATCTTTGTAAAGACTGGAATTGTAGGTGTTTTTATAGTAATTCTGTACTATTAACCAACAATCGAGTTTTATTGATAGTGGGTTCATTGGTGTTTACAGGTCAATTGATTTTGATCAGTCATGAATTGCGCACTTATAAGTCGGGATTGAAAGATATATAAATAAACATCGCATGAAAAAAATGATAGTCGTGGCAACCCTTTTTTTATTCGCCCATTCATTGGTAGGTCAAAAGATAAATGGGCAGTGGCGTGGATATTTTAATGGCAAAGGAGATATCGTATTAAAGGGGGGCGATGATACAGAATTTGTTTTGGAAATTGAAGTAAAAGGCTCCAAGGTCACGGGATATTCGTATAGTTATTTTCAAAATAGAAAATATTATGTTATTTGCTCATTGGAAGGCACTTACTATAAAAGTACAAAGAGTATGAAGGTTTCGGAAACCGCCCGAATTAAAGGACTTACACCTCCAGATTGGAATGATTGTTTACAAACCCATATTCTGAGTTACCAAAAAAACAATGGAGCAGAAGAGCTAAAAGGTAGATGGGTATCTGCAGCCGGACAATTAAGTGATTGCGGATTAGGTACCACTACGCTGACTAGAAAAACAGTTAGCAAGGATCTCGCTTCTTTCAGAAAACCCAAGACACCAAAAT
>JBIKOV010000308.1:0-3585 GCA_044357815.1 Ferruginibacter sp.
AAATCGACTACCCCATTGGTTAGTGCCTCACCTGTAATTAGAACTCCGTTGGTCAAAGTTTCTCCTAAGTTGAAAGCTAAATCAAAACCAGTAAAAAATCAACCAGATGACATCGTTGTAAATAGCAAGCCTTTAATTCGGGATATTCCAGACATCATTGTTCCCGAATCTCAAAAGGGGCAAGTAACGATCCTCCCGCCTGAAAGGGGGTTTGAAAAGCGGACTAGCGAAGTCATAAAAACGATTGCTATTGAGCATTCAACTTTTACTATAGACCTCTATGATAATGGGGAAATTGATGGAGACAGCGTCTCATTATTTTATAACAGTAAATTATTGCTTTCACACAAGCGGCTTACTGAAAAACCTATTAGTATTTCATTGGAGGTCAGTCCAGATCATGAAATGAGTGAATTAACTATGTATGCTGAAAACTTAGGGAAATTTCCTCCCAATACCGCTTTGATGGTTGTAATGGATGGTGAAAAACGCTACGAGGTGAGGATAGCATCGGATCTTAAAAAAAGTGGCACGATTCGATTTGTCCATAGCCCTCAACCGCATTAATCTTGTTTATCTTGTTTGAATTATAAAAGGAATAAATTTCCATTCCTTACCATATTTTTTTGCTAGTTGTGAATAGTAGCAAAATCCAGCAGAAGATACGAGGGAGCCTAATTTCATTGACTCGGAATTAAGGCAGTTTGGATTTTTTATTTGTCTTTATTAAAATGGAGATTGTTTTTAGCGCATCCTAAAAATAATCTCCAGACATTTTTTTAGCAATCAATCAATGATCATTTAGCTTTTATACTATCCTTTATTTCTCCACAGTGTAGCATGCCGCTTTTGAATTCTGGATGCTTTTTGCCAAGATAAGGGTTGATAATTTCTTCGGTATTACTGATCCAGTTAGCGCCTTTGTCCTCCCCAAAAGCCATTGGACAATTTTGCCAATACAAAGTTTTCCCCTCGTAATGAATGGTTTTCAATAAGGGGTAAATACTTTCACCAATCATTCTAAAGTCCTGCTTCATTTCAGTTAAATTAGTTTGCGTTATCAAGCTTTCTGCATTGGCTTTAACATCACTTAACTGCATGATTGCAGATTCATAGATGCCTGAACTATCTTTTTTCAATTCTGCCAAGCGATTGCTGTCTGCTATTGCAATGAGTGATTTACAGGCTGATTTTGCTGAAAGGCTGTCTGCTTCTACAAAGGCATCCTTCAAGGCAAAATAAGCGTTCAACAAACTATCAATGCCTGCATTAAAGGAGGTTGAATGGCTATTTACAACCAATGCCTCCACTTTTGCCATCTCCGCGCCCTCTTTTTTCCCTTTTATAAAGACCCAATAGCCTCCAAAAGCTATTAAGAGCACAATTACTAGTATAAATATCTTTTTCATGATAATTTTTTTCAAAGTTACATACTTACAAACATTCAAATAAATAGTTTACCGTTAAATTATTAGTGCATTTCGTTGTATCTGGCTGGTTTGCAGCAGCTGGCGGTAGATGATAGCTTTTCAAAAATGAGCATGGGACTGCTTTGCATTCAGCGGATAGGGCTAAATAACTTACTTTTGCAAAAATTATACCTTTTCAGCTTTAGAAAATAACACCAACATGCTTTTAGGATTACAAAATGTGACATTTGAATTTGGGGCCCGAACGATTGTAGAAGATGCCACCTGGCATATACAACCGAATGAGCGGATCGCATTGATTGGGTATAATGGTACGGGCAAATCTACCCTGTTAAAAGTACTCACCAGGCAGTTTTTGCCTAGCAAAGGCACCGTAGAGCAAGGAAGAGAAACTACCATTGGATTTTTGCACCAGGATCTATTGAGCTTTGATACCGAAGATTCTATCTTGGAGGTAGCAATGGGGGCTTTTGAAAGGGTGAAAGAGCTTGAAAAGGAAATTGAGGCTATCGGACTTGAACTAGAACGAACAGGTGATGAAAGTTTGGCGCATGATTATTCTGAAAAATTACATGAACTCGAGATATTGGGAGGATACGATATCCATCATAAAACGGAAGAGATTTTACAAGGGCTAGGCTTTACCAATGAAAATTTACATAAACCCTATAAAACCTTTAGTGGTGGATGGAGGATGCGGGTTTTGTTGGCAAAAATGATTTTGATGCATCCCGATGTGTTACTATTAGATGAGCCTACCAATCACTTGGATTTACCGAGTATAGAATGGCTTGAAAAGTATTTAAAAAATTACCAGGGTGCTGTGGTGATGGTGAGCCATGATCGTTATTTTTTAGATCGGATGGTCAATAAAGTAGTGGAATTGTATCAGCAAAAATTACATTTTTATACCGGTAATTATTCCTACTATGAAACTGAAAAGGCAATGCGGGTAGATATACAGCAAAAGGCGTATGAAAATCAGCAGGATTATATCCGACAAAATGAAAAATTCGTTGAAAGATTTAAGGCCAAAGCAAGTAAGGCTGCAGCCGCACAGAGTATTGTAAAGCGCTTAGAAAAATTAGACCGTATAGAAAATGTAGAAATCGAAAGGCCCAATATGCGGATTAATTTCTCGGTTGAAAAGCAGCCCGGTAGAGTTTTGTGTACCTTGAAAAATGTGTCTAAAAGTTTTGGCGAGCTGGTAATCATGAAGGATACAGGAGCAGAGATCGATCGCGGAGATAAAATCGCACTGATTGGAGCCAATGGAAAAGGAAAATCTACCCTGCTAAGGGTGATTGTAGGCAGTGAGGAGTTTACAGGTGAAAGGATTTGGGGACATAATGTAGACGAATCTTTTTATGCGCAGCATCAGTTAGAGGCGCTTAATATTAATAACAATGTATTGGATGAAATGCGTGAAAGCAGAAGTGGTAAAACCGATCTTGAATTAAGGAGCTTATTAGGATGTTTTTTATTTAGTGGCGACGATGTAGATAAAAAAATCAAGGTATTGAGTGGTGGTGAAAAGGCAAGGGTAGCGTTGGCAAAAACCATCGTAAGTAAGGCTAATTTTTTAATGCTGGATGAACCTACCAATCACCTAGATATTCATTCAGTTGATTTGTTGATTGGAGCCTTGAACAATTATGAAGGTAGTATTGTATTTGTGAGTCACGACAGACATTTTGTAAGTAAGATTGCCAATAAAATCTGGGAAATTGAGGATCATAAAATTATCGAATTCAAAGGGAGTTATGCCGAATGGGAAGATTGGAAAGAAAGAAGGGTAGCGGCTGCTAAAGCTGCAGAATTAAATAGTAAACCGTCAGAACCTACTTTGAAAAATTCGGGTTCTAAAAACAATCGGGAGCAGTCAGTAAAGAATGAACCAGTAGCCTCTGTGGCTCCAGTAATAAGCAATCAACGTACCCCGGTTGACAAAGAAGTTAAAAAGGAATATCAAAAAAATAAAACCCGTTTTCAGCAGATTGAGGAAAAGCTAGCGCAACTCAACAAGGGCAAAGCCGAGCTGGAGCAATTGATGGCATCTCCAGATGGCTATTCCAATAAAGAAAAATTTCACCAAACAGAACTCTCTTATAAAAATATTACGAGCGAATTGGCAACCCTGAATAAGGAGTATGAA
>JBIKOV010000033.1:0-21149 GCA_044357815.1 Ferruginibacter sp.
GATACCATCCAGTTTACCTCGCTTCATCCTTACAAAATAAAAGTGACGGGGAGGTTGAAGCATTATATGAATGCATTTGGCGAAGAGGTGATTGTAGACAATAGCGATAATGCCATTGCCATTGCTGCAGAAAAAACCGGGAGCATTGTAAATGATTATACGGCTGCACCGGTTTTTTTTAGTGAACATGCCAATGGCGCCCATGAATGGCTCATAGAGTTTGAAAAGAAACCAGATAATTTGCAGCAATTTATTATTGAATTGGACAATGCTTTAAAAAACTGTAATAGTGATTATGAAGCAAAACGCCATAGAGATATCGCGTTGCGATTACCCATCGTTCATATTTTGCCAAATGGCCATTTTACTAAATGGTTGCATAGCAAAAACAAAGTAGGTGGTCAGCATAAAGTTCCGAGGCTAAGTAATGAAAGAGTGATTTTAGAAGAAATCCTTTCCATCCAATAAATAAATTTCCGTTTCGAAGGCCATTGAAAAATTAACTGGGCCATCCATTGATGAAAACCAGCGCTTAAAATAAAATTACCCATTTGATTTATTTACTTTTGTTGCCTAAATAAAAAACCGAATGAAATTATTACAAGATAAAGTTGCCATTATTACCGGTGCCGCCCGTGGAATCGGAGAAGGAATTGCCATCAAGTTTGCAGAACAGGGAGCTCATATTGCCTTCACCTATGTGAGTGACAGCAGTGCTGAAAGAGCAAAAGCGTTGGAAGAAAAACTAATTGCAATGGGGGTAAAGGCAAAAGCTTACCAGAGCAATGCAGGTGATTTTGCCGCCTGCGAAATTTTTGTCAATGAGGTATTGAAAGAATTTGGACAAATTGATATCTGTGTAAACAATGCAGGCATTTCAAAAGATAATTTATTGTTGCGCATGACTCCCGATCAATGGGATGATGTAATGCAAACGAATTTGAAAAGCGTTTTTAATATGACCAAGCAGGTAATCCGCCCAATGATGAAAGCGAAGTCAGGAAGCATTATCAACATGAGCAGTGTGATTGGTGAAATGGGAAATGCAGGGCAAAGCAGTTATGCAGCAAGTAAAGCTGGGGTAATTGGCTTTACCAAAAGCATCGCCAAAGAATTGGGTAGTCGAAATATCCGCTGCAACGCCGTCGCTCCGGGCTTTGTAGAAACCGACATGACTTCCTATCTGAAAGAGGGTGAAGCTGCCGATAAATACAAGGCAGGCATTCCGCTGGGAAGATTTGGCACTACCGAAGATATTGCCAATGTTAGTTTGTTTTTAGCAAGCGACTTGAGCAGTTATGTTACCGGCCAGGTGATTAGTGCTTGTGGGGGATTGAATATTTAATTTCTTTAAGCGTTATAAAAAAAGCCACCAACTGACTGATCGGTTGGTGGCTTTTTACTTAGGAAGTTGTAATTATCAATTCATCAAAATAAGTCACTTGTCCTGTTGTAAGGTCATGGGTTCCACCTACAATTCCTATTTCTCCGTTCTCAATCATTTCTTTTAAAATTGGACTGCGTTGCAAAATTGATTTGACAGTTCGTTTAACATTTATAACGGATACTTTTTCTACAAATTCAGCATTACTTGAATTGCGGTTTTGTGTTATAGTCTCTTCATCATCTACAGCGGGACGAATTTTAGATAGCAATGCGGTAAGATTGCCCATTTCTACGTGGTCGCAAGCACCTTTTATTGCCCCACATTTGGTGTGTCCTAATACAACTATAATTTTTGAGCCAGCCACTTTACAGCCAAATTCCATGCTGCCTAAAATATCTTCATTCATAATATTGCCAGCAATGCGAACGCTAAAAATATCTCCTAATCCCTGATCAAAAATTAATTCGGTAGAGGTTCGGCTATCTATGCAACTTAGTATTACAGCAAAAGGATGTTGTCCTTCGGAGGTTTCATTCGCCTGTTGTAATAGGTTGCGATTTACTTTTAAGTTATTTACAAATCTTTTGTTGCCATCTTTTAATAATTCTAGTGCCATTAAAGGAGTAATGGCATTTTGCATTTCTTTTGTTAATGTCTTCATTTATTTTATTTTTAATTGTTAAGGAGTGGAATACTATTGAATATTACTATTTGAAATTGATTCCTATTGTTTACTTCTAATGTTTGTGCCATATATCCAGCTTCTATCCTGATGTTTTTATTGATAACATATCCTACTGCTCCATATAAACGATTTCTATCGAAAATATTCTGTTGAGCATTTATAAAAATTTCATTATAAGCAGATAAGTAGTAAGCATTTTTTTCTATTCTGGGTTTATTGAAAGGAATATTGATTCCTAAAAAATATCTAAACCTCATTTGAAAATCGTTTGAAAAAAAACGTTCTTCTATTCTATATCTATGTTGGATAAATACTTTGTTAAAACTTTGTTTAGTGATAAACTGCTGGAATATCCGATGCTCGTTTGTACCAATCTTTTCTTTTGAATTTGGCAGGTATTTTTGTGTATTTATAAAACCATATCCTAACAAAATATTGTTATTGTTTTCTGTAAGGTTATAACCGATACCGGTTCTTAAAAGCAGTTGGTTGAGGTCACCTATGAAATTATAATTTCGATACTGCACCTCATTATGCCAATTCCATTTTTTATTTATTTTTTGATTTCCAAAATAAATGAACCAATTTCCCGCATCGCTTTTTTGGGCATTGACAGTAATTGTTAAAAGGATAAAAATTATAGTGTTTAAGAAATATTTTGTTTTGAATTTCATACTATGGCTCTCTAAAATTTATTTTTTCAACGGTTATATTTTTTGTCTTTGCATTTATTTCATAGTTTTTTATCAATTCAATTACATCGTATGCAATCGATTTAGATTTGGAGCAATCAATAATTACTTTTGAATTGGCAGGTATCGCATCTAATACACTCATCACACTTGCTTTATTAAAAAAGGAGACTTCTTGAGCAAGCTCTATGTGATGGATTTCTTGCCCATTTTCCGTTTTTTCTGTGTCCTTTAAATGGTGCGAGTTGCGATAGCTATGTCGAAGGGTATAAAATATACCAAATAGCAATCCTACGGTTATTCCTTTTAAAAGGTCGGTCGCCAATATGGCAATAACGGTTGCAGTGAAAGGAATAAATTGTTCCCAGCCTAACTTATACATCCCCTTGAAAAGCGATGGCTTTGCTAATTTGTAACCTACCATTAAAAGGATGGCTGCCAAACTTGCCAATGGGATCATGTTTAATACACTCGCTATTGTTAAGGCACTTATTAATAGAAAAACACCGTGAAGAATTGCCGATAATTTTGTTTTGCCTCCAAACGATATATTTGCCGTACTGCGAACAATTACTTGTGTAACGGGAAGGCCACCTATTAAACCTGAAACTATATTTCCCAACCCCTGTGCTTTCAGTTCTCTGTTGGTGGGCGTAATTCTTTTATCGGGGTCCAGTTTATCAGTCGCTTCTACACTGAGTAAAGTTTCTAAACTTGCCACGATGGCAATTACAATGGCGATTTTCCATACTTCCAAATTTGCGAGTGCAGAAAAATCGGGTAGGGTAAATTGACCAAAGAATGCGGAGATTGAGTCTGGTACCGGTATTGCTACGACTTGATTGGCATTCAGGCTAAAATTAAGCAAGCCGTTTTTGTACAGATTAAACATTACAATGCCAACTACCACTACCACAAGCGGTCCATTAATGATGTTGAAAATCTTGTTTTTATTGCTTAAAACCTTATCCCAAAATATAAGTATTGCCAATGAGATAACACCAATCAGGACAGCGCCTGGTGTAATAAAATCAACTGCTTTAAAAATTTCAGAAAATGTATTTTGTCCGTCCGCTTGAAAAAATTCAGTATCTCCAAATGCATCCTTATCCCAACCCAATGCATGGGGGATTTGTTTTAATATGATCAGCAACCCAATACCGGTGAGCATTCCTTTGATGACAGAGGAAGGGAAAAAGTAGGCAATGAATCCCGCTTTTGCAAATCCAAAAATCAATTGAAAAACGCCCGCCAAAACAACAGCTGTTAAAAACGCTGTCCATGACCCGTTAAGAGCTGCAATAGAAGTTAACACTATTACTGCCAATCCAGCGGCAGGGCCACTTACTCCCAATGGGGAACCGCTTGCAAAACCACATACAATACCACCTACAATGCCTGCAATGATGCCCGCAAACAAGGGAGCACCTGATGCTAGTGCAATTCCAAGGCATAAGGGAACGGCAACAAAGAATACCACGATGCTGGCAGGTAGATCGTTCTTTAAGTTGGGGAACAAGTTACTTTGCTTCATACTTTTAAGATTATTTAGTAAAGATAGGGACTGTAGAAGATGATGCCATAACCAATTATGTAAATGAAGATTTACTCTACCAAATCGTAATTTCAGAGGGTTCGAAACCCTACTTAACCAAGCAGGTTGGAGAAGACAATAAGCATCAGTTTTTTAAGCCCTACAAAGACCTTTGTGCTGTTGTTGGAGATTATTTTATTCCTGAATGAGTTGGTGTTTTCAAGTGTAAAGAAGACAAAATTGTAGGTGATTGTTTGCTTATCAACCAGTACTGCTAATTTTTTCTTCCTTAGCCCGGTATTTTTGACAATGGATGTTTGGGTATGATCAAAAATTTGCACCATTAAGTTGGGCTCAACCAACGGATTGCCCCTTAGTTTTCATCACTGATATTTTCAACAATAAGCTACAGATGCCGATATACAACAGAAATATTAATTTATGACGATCGGTAAGCGATTGGATGAAATTTATTTTTGTGTTGACCTAGAAAAATACGAGCATAAATTCTCAGCACTGCGACCTCAAGAAAAAGAAAACTGATGGAGGTAAAAATAATCAGTATTTCTTGGTGTTTATGAATATGGCTGAACAACAAATCGATGCCGATAAAAGTAGGGGTAAAGGGGAGCCCCACCATTCCTAGGCAGCAAATCAAAAATACTAAAGACATCTTAGGGTGACCATAGCTATAACCATGGTACCTATTGAGTAAGATATCCTGATCTAGGGATTTCATCTTTCTTAAACAATAGTAACCTACTACTGCTGCCGTTAACGATCCACTCAGAAAAAAAGCAATGTGATGAAATCCGAAATCTTCATTTAATAAAACAACAGAGAGCGTAATAAAAAACTGACCGGTGATAATCAATACCCAGGCATTTAAGGCGTCCCCTCTTTCAGAAAATGATTTAAGTATCATTAGTAATCCCGCAAATGAATATAGAAAAGGAAGCCATTCGAAAAGTATTGCCGGAAGGGTTTCCCTATACCCGTTGGCAGCTAAGCCTAACCCGTAAAAAAGTATCAGTGCAATAAGGGTTGGCTTTTTGGTAAGGAATTGCAAATTTTTTCCTAACCATTTAAAGGGGCTCCATCCAAAACGAAACCAATATTGATCGAGATTCCACTCCTTCACATTCAGTATATAAAAACTGTTGCTGATTTTTGTGAAAAAAGTCTTTTTCGTATTTAATTTGTTAGGCGAAAAATTGAAAAACATATCATGAATCCGATAGCTTAATACAGAAGGGGAAACCAGCAGCTGGTAAGTTCTTAAAAAAGCATTTCCTGAAAAATGAATGAGTGCAAGCCAATGAAAGCCTAGTGCAACCTCGGCAAACATCAATCCTATTTGTGCCACTGATGAATAAGCAATCTGTGTTTTAACAGATGACTGAACGCTGCTGATTCCACTTGCTATTAGACTGGTCGCAATGCCCATCGTTATAATCAGCGCTTTAATAATTACCAGATTTTCCCAATAAGGATAAGTTCGAATCAATAAAAAAACACCCATATGGACTGATAGCGATCCATAAAAAATGGCGCTGGAGGTGGTAGGCCCTTCCATTGCCCTAGGTAGCCAGGAGGAGAATGGAAATTGAGCAGATTTAACCAGTGCAGCAATAACAATCATGCCTGCAATAAAAATCCCGTACCAGTTATGCTCTAAAAGGTGTTCTGCTACTAGTTTTGAATCTGTCAACTTTATGAAAGTGATATTCTCATGCCAAAGATGGTGGCTCATCCACATCGCCAATAGTAAACATACATCCCCAACCCGGTAAACTGAGATTGTTTTCAAAGCATTTTTGATGGGCAAATATCGGTCTCTATAAAAGGCAATGAGTAAAAATGAACAAACCCCCAATATTTCCCAACCAATGAAAAGGGTTTCAAAATTTCCTGAAAAAATGAGGATATTATATCCTAAAAAAAAGAGGAGTAGCGTACTGAAAAAACGTTTGAACCCCTGTTCGCGATGAAGATAAAAACGACTAAAAATACTTACCAACAAAGTTAGCGATGCACCTGTAATTGCGTAAACAGCTGTGGAAGCATCAAAGAAAAAATCTATAAAAATCTCGATAGTAGATTTATTAAACAATACCCAGTGCTTGTCATCTAAAATTGGGTGCTCATGAATTGTCCAATAGACAGTAAAAATGATTAGTCCAAGGAGTTGAATACTAGATGTAAAAATTGCCAGGTTGGCAATCCAGTTTTCTTTTTTCTTAGAGATCAATGTGCTCGCAAAGAATCCTATAAGAGGCAATAATAAAAAAAATTGAAGCAGCTGATTCATAAAATAATTTAATTTAAAGAGAAAACGGGTAAATTTTCTTTGGTAGCATCTACAATATAGTTGGACTCCATTTTTCCAGCATTTTCAATAAGCGATTGGGTGTCTTTTACTACCTCCACGGAGCGGGTTAATGGCTGATAAGAAATGAAGCTGCCATTTTTAAAATAAAAGAATTCCTTTGTTTCGGGGTTTACCACCATCAAGTGTATCCATTCATTGATATACCACTCATACATTTCAGGGGCAGACTGGATGGTTTTTAAAACCACATCAGGGAAATGTTCTACAATCACGAGTAGCCGAACAGGGTCGTGCACTTCAATCATTTGGAGTGGAAGGCCTGGGCGCAAATCTCCGTCACTACTATTGGCAACGCCAATTAGGCCCATTACATTGTGGGGCAACTTGGTGCCGGCACCTAATTTGTAATTATCCACTCTAGAAAAATAATATTCCAGGTTAATACCACCGCATACTGGACCGATAGGACGCATAATTCCCGTTAAGAGTTCGCCTTTAGGATCTGAAGAGTGATCATAGGAATTCAAAAATGCACGCCGATCTAAAAACAGACCCTTGGTTAAATCCCTATTACCAATTACGCAAAGGGTGTTAGTGCCATGGCCTAATTCGGGTCTTGGTTCAAACATGGAAACAGATCTTTTTTGAATTTCTTTTCTTACTTTTTGCAAGCCCATTTTGGAATTGATGGAGGCAAATCTTCTGGATCTTTCAAGGGCATTCAAATCTAAAGCCTTTTCAAAAGAGCTGATATTGTTGGAATGAAATTCGACATTTTTGCCACTTAGTATTTGTTCGTCGTAATAAGAGATCTGATCAGCTGCAGTGTCATGCAATCCGCCTATAAACTGCGTTTCAATTGGAATGGCAATCCCTTTATGAAGTAAAAGCTGCCTTACCTTAAAATGGTTGGCCATAAAGGACAACACCCGTGCATTTACAGATCCCGGCCTTCCACTACAAGCACCACAATCATGGGCACCATGGTGAGGATTGTTTGCGCTGCTGCTACCGTGTGCCATAACATATACGATTGGGGCGAAGTTTTTGGTAAGCCCAATTCCCCTTAAAACCCCTTCAACCCTTGTTGCCATTTCTTCAATAGTGAAACCTATTTGCAATCCATTCTCCCTGTCTTCAATATGGCTGTTTTCAATGGTCAGCTGCGATTCTTTGTTCATGTGCGCAAAGGCATTAGAGATGGCAGGGCTCATTACCGGTCGGAATATATTTTGCAATAATCTTACGGCCGCCCATACCCCAAAACCGATGGCAGCCAATATGCCCCCAAAGAAGGTGTGAGTATGAGGAGTATAAAAATGATCATGTTTTCTTTTTTCAGTCACCCCAAATTCCTTGATTAGATACTTAGGTGTTACCGGAGCTGGACAAAGTTTGTCATAGAAATTTCCGTTTTCGGGCTGAAGGTAAAATTCCACGCCAAAAAACCCAGGAGTTCCCAATGTTTCGCAGTGGGGGTCGATATTTTCGATATGCCTTCTTAGGGAACATTCTCTTTCATCAATACAAAAAAGGGCCTGAAAACTAGTTGTTTTTTCTTTTTTTTCTGGGCTTTTGCCAAGCTTTAATCCAGCAATCACTCCATCATAGTAGCTCCATTCAAAGGCATCTTGGAAAAGCCTAAAAACTTCTTGCAACTCTGTGCTAGCTACTTCCTCAAACAAATTGAGGGGGGGGCTAGCAACAACTGTACTCAGCGGTTTCCAATGGTTGCCTAAGGAAAAATCGAGTGCATCTATTTCAAGAAGCAGTTCAAAAATAATGAGTTCGCGCAAGGAAATTTTTCTACTGTCGAGCAAAGAATGTGGAGCTTTTTCAATGGCACCCACCATTCCTGACCATCCTCGGTGGCTGAACTGCTGGTCAAATAAGTACTGTTCAAAATAGGCGGTATCACCTACCACGGTTTCCAGTAGATCTGTGAGGTGGAGCGGCTTATTGAGCAACCATTCTTTTGCCCTGGGCGTTTTAAAAATACTGGTATAACTTTCTTTTTCAAGTTGCTGTAGCGAGGCAATAAAACCTCCATCTTGAATAGGAAATTTCCAGATGGAAACACCTTGGTCTAAATAACTACATAGTATCCTAAAAAGTAGCGGCTGTACCAAATTATCCAGGTCTATTTCATGTTGCTTTTTCCAGTTGGCCCTTAGCAGGCCTATTCTTTCATTATTACAAGTATCATAGGGCTGGTTCAATAATTTATCTTTCCATAAGGCTACTGTTTCGGCCCCTTTACTTTCTGTAATAACGCTTTCCAGTACATCGTCTTTTATTCTACCCATTGAGTATAGCTCCCTATACTCTGATAATTGAAGGGTAACCTGGTAGCCAAATTTTTTGGAAGCTGTAAAAATGCCATCATAAAATTTCATGTGTTGATAGGCATGAAGCGAATTATGGTGGATAAAATCCTTGAGGGGGGTTTGTGAGGGAAGATAATGCTTCAGGTGATCTAGCACCTTGCCCTCATCAAAAATTTCCATTTTCATTGACTGATTATTTTAATGAACGGACTGAACATTCAACCGGTTTTCTATTAGATACTTTTCGTGAAATCCTTCAAGGGTGCAATTAATATGCTTAATGGGCGCCTTGATGTCCCTGAATTCCTTGATTAGCTCCAGGATGTCAAAATCAATATAGTCTGTATTCTTGGCATCAATTACTACAGTTGAATTTTCTGGAAGATGGTCGAGTGTTTCCCGAATGGCGGCTTTGTTTAAAAAGGATACTTCTTCAGACAGCCGAATTTTTATTATATCTCCATCATGGTAGGTTTCTTTATGAAAAAAGTAGGAATTTTTGAGGTTGCCATGCAGAATAGCGATGGCGGCTACAACCAATCCGGCAACAACGCCCACTAACAAGCCTTCGCCTTTTAAGGGCGGGTACAATCCCAAAAGATCAATGCCCAAGATTACCCCTACGGTAATAAAAAATGGGAGGTATTGATATTTACCGTTTTTTGCCATCTGGGTGAAAACAGAAATTTTGCAGAGTTTATATCCCGTCAGCAGCAGTATGGCTGCCAATGATGCCAATGGAATCAGGTTAAGCAATGTTGGAATGGCCACTACACAAACCAGCAGCAAAAGGCCGTGAAAGATAGCGGATATTTTAGACTTGGCACCTGCATTCAAATTGGCGCTGCTCCTTACAATTACGCTAGTAATGGGTAGCCCACCGATGAGGCCTGATACGGCATTTCCGATACCTTGCGCCATCAGCTCCCTGTTGGTATTGGTGACATTTTTTTCAGGATCAAGGTTGTCCACCGCTTCAATGCTTAGCAGGGTTTCCAGTGTGGCGATAATGGCAATCATGACACCCGTAACGATGACCTTGCTGTTTAAAAACCCACTGAAGTCAGGGAAGGTGAAAAAGCTGAAAAATTCGCTGGGGCTGGAGGCCGCCTTGATCTGAACCAGAAATTTATCAGTCACAGCAAGGGGGCTATGTGCAGCCTTAAACAATTCATTGATTGCTACAGAAAAAAGCACTGCTACCAATGCACCGGGTATGAATTTAATCCTTTTTTTGATGAAGGGCTTATCCCAAAGCAGCATGATCACAATGGAGAGGGCACAGATGATTATCACCCCTGCATTCATGTGCTGAAGCATTGAAAAACTTTCTCCATCATCTAAGGAAAGTAGCTTTCCGAGATTGCCTTTTTCGGCTGCATTATATCCCAAAGCGTGCGGTATTTGCTTGGCGATAATTAATACACCGATGCTGGTGAGCATGCCCTTGATGACACTGGAGGGAAAATAATTCGCAATCCCCCCTAAGCGGGCCAGGCCCATTAAAAGCTGCAAAATGCCAGCAATCAACACAGCGCATAAAAAAAGGTCGAAGGCCCCGATGTTGGTGATGGCGGCCAGCACTAAGGCGGCGAGGCCTGCAGCCGGTCCACTCACGCTCAGTTTTGAACCGCTCAAAGAACCAATAACTACCCCTCCAATGATTCCGGAAATTAAGCCGCTAAAGAAAGGGGCTCCGGAAGCCAAAGAAATTCCCAGGCACAACGGCAGGGCCACCAAAAATACCACCAATCCTGCCGGCAGGTCGGTAACCAAGTTCTTTGTATTCAATTTCATAGAAGCCATTATTTTTTATTTTTTATTTTTTTGTCCACCAGGTAATATTTCGGTAATTCAGAGTTATTGTCCACCGAAGCATTCAAGTCGTTTAAAATTCCGTTTTTGAGGTCATATACCAATCCGTGTACGGCCAATTTTTTCTTATTGAGCCAGGCATTTTGAACAATGGAGGTTTTGGTGAGGTCAAATACCTGCTCTATCACGTTGAGCTCCACCAGCCGGTTGCCCCTTAACTCATCATTTTTGATGGTATCCAACTCGCGTTGGTGAAGTCGGTATACGTCTTTGATATGGCGAAGCCAATTTTCTACAATGCCCAATGGCTTGTTTTCCATTGCGGCGATTACACCGCCACAACCATAATGGCCGCAGACGATGATGTCGGTTACCTCCAGCACATTCACTGCATAATCCAACACGCTCAACATGCTCATGTCGGTATGTATCACCATATTGGCGATGTTGCGGTGCACAAAAATCTCTCCCGGCAAGGTGCCCGTGATTTCGTTGGCCGGTACCCGGCTGTCACTGCAGCCAATCCATAATACTGGCGGTTTTTGGCCTTTTGACAAGTTTTCAAAAAATCCAGGGTCTCTTTCCAAGGTATCGCTTACCCATTTTCTATTTCCTTCAAATAACTTTTCGTATGTTGATTTCATTATTTTATTTTAAAATATGCTTGATTCCGATGGCCATCGGCACAGTTGATTTGTTGTCAACACTAATCATGGCTCAGTTCTCTGAATCGCTTTTGTTATCCAATATTCATTGCTGTACAAATGCTGTAAGTGCTAGTGAAAATAAACATTTCGATGATGCCATCTTCCCTTACACTGCCAATGAATTAGCAAATAAGTGGATGAAAATGTAAAGGGAAAATCGTTTAGGCCGTTTTAGGGGGCCGCAGCTCTTCCTCCTGGTCGGGATGGCCGTTCAGATGAGTACTGAAACAGATGAATTTATCTTGGTCTGATAATTGGAAGCAGTTCATTAAAGCAAAAGGATTTCTGGAAAAATACTTTTCCTCTTCAACCTGGTCTTTTGACTTCGTTTCTTTTTCAGTATTTTCTTCATCCGAAAGGGAGTTGGAAAATTGCGTATTTTCTTTTTTGAAAAGACTCTTATAATCAATCAGCGACTCAATAATGTTTAAATGATTGAGGCAGATGACAACAAATAGAAATATGGTGATTGACTTTTTCAGTCCATGAAGATAAAAATAAGTTATAATATTTGCACCGTTAATTTTCTGCTAATGGAATTTTAAAACCTTGGTAACCAATAAAAACCAGTCAAAACAGGTTCATTATCCCTTCATTTGACCAAAATCTGTCCATTTATTTCCAATAGATTTTGTAAATTTGAGTTCATAAAAACACATGTTATGAGCGTAGCAGAAAAAAAGGCATTGGCAGTTGAAAAATTAAAAGCCCTAGAAAATGAGGTCGCAATTGATGAAATTTTGGCGCATTTGGAAAAAATAAATGCTGCAACTGCACCTCGTACTTATGATTTAGCTAAGCAGGTGGAGAAAATAAGTGAGCGGTATGACGAAACTTTACAAAAGCTAGCCCAATGATTTTATTAGAAGACATTTTGAAGGTTCATCAATTTTCAATTGATAGGTATGGTGGCGGTACCGGAGTTAGAGACCTAGGAGGAGTAGCTTCTGCTATTGCAAGACCATTTCAAACATTTGGAGGAAATGACTTGTATCCATCAGTTTTTGAAAAAGCTGCAGCATTGGGAGAAAGCCTAATAGTTAACCATCCTTTTATTGATGGAAATAAAAGGACTGGATTTTTGGCAATGGCTTCCTTTATGGCAGAGGAAGGTTATTTTTTAAAAGCTACCCAAGAAGAAGCATATAATTTTACCATACAAATTGCTTCTGGCATAGCGACCTTTGACCAAATAGTGGTCTGGCTAAAAGAGAACTGCTCCCCCGCTTAAATCTTTTGATCAATTTCCTTACACAAGGAATTAAAAATAGCTTCAATACTACCTTCTCCCTTTACCGTGACCACTTTGCCGAATTGATGGTAATAATCTGCCACCGCAGCCGTTTTATTATGATATTCGGTAATTCTTGCTCTTACCACTTCTTCATTCGTGTCATCACTTCTTCCACTGGTTTCACCGCGCTTTAATAGCCGGATCATCAATTCTTGCTCGCTCACTTCCATCGCCAACATGGTATTGATTGAAGTTCCTTTCAATTCCATTAATTCATTCAGTGCCGCTGCCTGGGCCGGGGTTCTGGGGAAACCATCAAATAAAAAACCTTTCACATCCGGATTGGTTTCCAATGCAGAACGAATCATGCCAATCACTACGGCATCTGGCACCAACTGCCCCTTGTCCATAAAGTTTTTTGCTTCCAACCCCAAAGAAGTTTGTTGTGCAATCTCCGAGCGGAGTAAATCTCCCGTACTCAGGTGCTTTAAACCATATTTTACAATCAGTTTTTCACTTTGGGTTCCTTTTCCGCTGCCTGGAGGGCCGAAGAGTATTAGATTTAACATATGTATTGGCTAAAGTTGGTAAAGAACAAAGATAAACCATTTACCATTTATATTAATTAGTTGAAATTTTTATTCCATCTTGGAATCATTGAATCATATGGCCTATAGAATAATTGCAGCAAAGCGGACAAAAAATTTAGGCGCTATTCAACTTTTTAGCAAGCAATCCGTTATCTTACAGGTATCTAAACCGAGGATTACATTGTATATGAAAAATTCAGTTTACCTTTTTGCGGCAATTTTGTTCCTAGTCATAGGATGTAATTGTTCATTCAACAACAAAATAGTCACTACCGTGGATAACAACCAACCAACCAATTCCCTGCATTCCGATTCGGATACCACTAAACTACCCCTGAGCAATGCCGAATGGAGAAAAATTTTGCCGGCAGAAGTCTATGCCATTGCCAGAGAAAAAGGTACCGAAAGGGCTTTTACGGGGAAGTATTATGAGCATAAAGAGGTAGGAACCTATTACTGCGCTGCATGCGGCCATCCCCTTTTCAATAGCAATGGGAAGTTTGAAAGCAGTTGCGGCTGGCCTAGTTTTTTTGAGCCCATCAGCAAGGGAAGTATTATTTATGCCCCCGACAATACTTATGGAATGAAACGCACGGAAGTGATGTGCGGCAGGTGTAAGTCGCACCTCGGACATGTATTTGAAGATGGCCCTCCGCCAACAGGTTTGCGGTATTGTATCAATTCAGTGATATTGGATTTTGATAAGGCTAAAAAAGCCGAAAAAAACTTTACAAAATAATGGCTGACACCAGCAAGACAGCTATCTAATTGGCTTCAACCATTTGTTTGGTTAGTGCCCCTTTATTGCACAACTTCATATTCTAAAGTTCACTTCATGAGAAAATCAACGATATTCCTGGCATTCCTGATTGTTGCCAATTGTTTGTATGCACAGAAAATTACTACTGGCCAGTTTAGTAATTTGAAGCCTCGAAGCATTGGCCCAGCCGGCATGAGTGGCCGCATTACCTCCATTGACGCATTGCATAGCAATCCTGATATTATCTATTTGGGGTCTGCATCAGGCGGAGTATGGAAAACAGAAAATGGAGGAAGCAGTTGGCTGCCGATTTTTGATGAGCAACCCATTTTAAATATTGGTGCCGTTGCCATTCAGCAATCCAATCCCGCTGTTTTGTGGGTAGGTACCGGAGAGGGCAATCCCAGAAACTCATTGAACTTAGGCGGCGGTATTTATAAAAGTCTGGATGCAGGCAAAACATGGAAATTGAAGGGACTCGAAAAAACCAGCAATATTCACAGAGTAATTATTGACCCTACTGAACCCAATACCGTTTATGTGGCAGCCATCGGTAATCCTTATGCAGAGCATCCGCAACGAGGAGTGTATAAAACTACCGATGGAGGGAATAGCTGGAAATTAATTTTGCATACCAATGATACCAGCGGCTGTGCCGAATTGGTAATGGATCCCAGTAATCCTAATAAGTTGATAGCCAATATGTGGCAACACCGACGCACTCCTTATAGCTTCAAAAGCGGTGGACCGGGAAGTGGGTTGTACATGACCTATGATGGGGGCAAAACTTGGGAAAAACTAGGCAAAAAACAGGGATTGCCAGAGGGCGACTATGGCCGAATAGGCATTACCATTTCCACCAACCAGCCAAAGCGAATATACGCGTTGGTGGAAGCTACCAAAAACGGATTGTATAGAACCGATGACGGAGGTGCGAAATGGGAATTGATAAATAGCAATGCTGCTGATGTAACCAATCGTCCGTTTTATTTCCAGGATATCCGGGTTGACCCGTTGAATGAAAATCGTTTGTATAATATCAATCAAGTTATTAGCATGAGTGAGGATGGTGGTAAAACCTTTCAAAATGTGATTCCTTATTCAGGTATTCACCCCGATCACCATGCATTTTGGATTCACCCCACCAATCCAAATTTTATTATTGATGGCAATGATGGGGGAATCGGCGTGAGCCACGACCGTGGCCGCACTTGGAAATTTGATGATCAGTTGCCGGTGGGCCAATTTTATCATATCAGTGTAGACAATGAATTGCCCTACCATGTGATGGGAGGTATGCAAGACAATGGTAGTTGGCGGGGACCCGCCTATACCTGGGTAGAGGGCGGTATTAAAAATTATTTTTGGGATAATATTTGGAGTGGCGACGGCTTTGATATGTCGCCTGATCCACAAGATGCCAACTGGGTATATGCCATGTCGCAAATGGGCGGATTGGGTAGATACAATGTAGCTACAGGGGAGCAAAATAGCCTTCAGCCACCAGAAACGGATGTTAAAAAAAGGCTACGATTTAATTGGAATGCCGCTTTTGCACAAGCTCCGGATGCTGCCGCTACCATTTATTATGGAAGTCAGTTTGTTCATAAAAGTACTAACAAAGGCTTTACCTGGCAGATCATTTCGCCAGACTTAACAACCAATAATGCCGCGCAACAAAAGCAGGATGAAAATGGCGGACTGTCATTGGATATTACAGGGGCTGAAAATTACAATACCATTCTTTGTATCGAGCCTTCTACTAAAGACAAAGAAGTTATTTGGGTAGGCACCGATGATGGAAATGTGCAGTTAACAAAAGATGGCGGAAAAACCTGGACCAACTTTCGCGGCAAAATTGCAGGCATGCCCTTGGGTGCTTGGATTCCACAAATAAGGGCCAGCAGGTACCATGCAGGCGAGGCAATGATAGTATGCAATGATTATAGAAGGGGCGACTTTACACCCTACATTTTCCGTACCACCAATTTCGGTCAAACATGGGAAGCTATATTGGATAGCACTAACGTAAAAGGATATGCGCTTTGTGTACTCCAGGATCCGGTGGAGCCCAATTTGATTTTTGTAGGAACTGAAAAAGGCCTTTGGGTTAGTTTCGACAAAGGGACCAGTTTTGAGCAATGGAAAAATGGATATCCTTCCGTTTCCACCTACGACCTAGCGATTCAGGAAAGGGAGGCGGATCTTTGTATTGCTACCTTTGGAAGGGCTATGTATGTGATGGATGACATTCGACCCTTGCGGAAATTTGCAGCAAATGGGGGCATCGCGCCCAAAAAAAAGCTGCTAGTTTTTGAAGCTCCTACTGCATACGAGGTTCAGTTAAAAAATAAATCGGGGTACGACTACAGCACCTGGGGATTGTACGAGGGCAAAAATAGAAATCGCGGAGCTGCCTATTCTTTTTACATCCAACCCCCAGCAAAAAAAGACACCGCCAATTCGTCCAAATCGGATTCGGTGTGGGTAAAAATATACAACGCACAAAACGATTTAATAAGAACCTTTCAAATTAAGGCTGATACCGGCTTCAATAGAAATTATTGGGGTTTTGAAACCAAAGGTTTCCGTGGACCAGGGTCTGCAAAACCAACCGCTACCTCGGTTGAGCCGCAGGGAAATTTGTCCGCTTTTCCAGGCACCTATAAAATGGTGATTTCATTAGGAAAGGAGTTGGATTCAACCATGATAGTGGTAAAATCGGCTCCGGGTCAGGATATTTCCAAACAGGTATATGAAGCAAAAATGGCGGCATTGAATAGACTTGAAAAAAGCATTGCTAAAGTAGTCAACATCACCGATCGCCTAACGGAGGCGGATGAAATGATTGCCAAAGTAGAAGCCCAATTGAAAAATATAGAAGGCGCTGAAGCAGATAGTTTGCTCAAATTTGGCAAAGCAATGACTGACTCCATAAAAAAAATCCGCAATTTTATCCTGGGCACCCCTCATGAAAAACAGGGCTATGGCGCACCTTACGAAATTACCGTCAATGCTAGGTTGAGTAAAGCCAAAGGGGAACTGCTGGGAAAAAACAAACTGCCCGATGCACAGGAATTTGGTTTAATAGAAATAGCGGAACAAGTGGTGGCAGAAGCCATACAAAAAGCCAATGGATTTTTTAATGGCAAATGGAAGCAGTATCGGCAACAGACAGCTATTACCCCGATGAAAATTTTTAAAGATTTTAAGGAGCTTGAGTAAAAGCAAGTGGGCTCAAAAACCAGCCTGAACTTTCAATGGGTTAGGGTTTTAATTTTTGCAGTTCAAAAAAATAAAAGGCTTCAATGGGTCTTTCTGGAGGGTGTTGCGAAGTACCAGTGGGTTATGAACCACTTTGTATTTATTAAGATCCAGTACTTCATGGGCAATCACTAGGTTGTTTAGTCGCTCAGTATTTTGCAGTATTTCGTGCAACCAATCCACCGTTTCTTCGATGACTTGGGGGCTCAGCAGTTCTTGCTTAAACAGTACCAATAAATCCCGATTTGATTTGTTCATGAAGATGCTTTTAAACTGCTGTTTTTGAAAATTAATATCCTACCAATCCTTTTTTACTAGGACAACCACATTGATTTTTTTTTAGAGCAATGCAAGACGTCAACAAAACTGAAGCAATAAGTATACCGAAAAAGACAAGGCTACAATAATGTTTCATGGTGACTGTTTATCAAATTAAACTATTTTCACAAATATTTATTGTGTTAGTAGCATGAATGATCAGCAAGATAGCCATTTTTTAAAAAAAAATAACATTTTAGTGCTTCCCCTCGACTGGGGATTAGGACATGCTACCCGTTGCATCCCAATCATTCAGTCTCTATTGGAAAACGGTTGCCGGGTGATTGTTGCTGCAGAAAATGCTACCCGGCGTCTTTTGGAGCATGAATTTCCGCAATGCACCTTTCTTCCTTTAAAAGGGTACCGAATCCGGTATAGCCGAAATAAATATTGGCTGCCGATCAAAATGGCCCTACAAATTCCGCGCATACTGCTGCGCAGCTATCAAGAACATCGCTGGTTAAAAAAAGTTGTGCATCAATATTCCATCAACGCGGTAATAGCCGACAATCGATTTGGTTTATTTCATTCCACCATTCCATCGGTGTATATCACGCATCAATTGCTGATTAAAACTGGCCATCGATTTTCTGAAAAAATATTGCAACAAATACATGGCTGGATAATTCGGCAGTATACCCACTGCTGGGTACCTGATTTTGCGGGCAAGGAAAATATTGCCGGCGAACTATCGCATCCTGCCCATTGTCCATCCAATGTGCAATACATGGGCTGTTTATCGAGATTATCGCCAATAGATAATCCTATAAAAAAACACAATCTGTTGTTGCTCTTGTCGGGCCCTGAACCGCAGCGGAGCATTTTCGAAAAATTGCTATTGGCTCAATTGAAAAACTATAGCGGAAAAGTTTTGTTGGTGAGGGGGCTTCCCGAAAATGTTGGTAAGCAGGGCAATGACTTGTATGCACCTATTGAAACAGCTACGCTCACCATTCAAGATCATCTTGCTGCAGCGCAGCTAAATGAAGCCATCCAGCAAGCGGAGATGGTGATTTGTCGTAGTGGCTACACCACTATTATGGACCTGATCAAAATTGGACAAAAGGCAATATTGGTGCCCACTCCCGGACAAACTGAGCAGGAGTACTTGGCGCGTCATTTAATGGCACAACAATTTTTTTATGCAACACCACAGCAGCATTTTGTGTTGGCAGATGCATTGAAATTGGCGGCCGATTTTAATGTTGAAATGCCGAGGGTGGATATGGATCAATATAAAAAACGGGTAAATCAATTTGTGCAATCACTTTAAAGTCGCAACTTTACGGTTCAATTTTTTTTGTGCAAATAAAAGCGAAAGCGCACCTGGGACTGCTCAGCGCTAATATCTTCTTTTCCATTAATCTTTCTGCCGTTAAATACCTAACGGGTAGTCATTTTGTGCATCCTTTTGGCATTAACCTGATCAGGGTGTCGGTGTCGGCCATTTTATTTTGGGTATTATATTTAGCGAATCCTGTAAAAACCACGATTGCCCGTGCCGACCTTCCTAGGTTCATTTTGTGTGCCTTAACTGGCATTGCCATCAATCAGATGCTTTTTCTGAAAGGGCTTTCGCTTACCTACTCCATTCATGCGGTGTTGCTGATGTTGTCCACGCCGATTTTAATCACCATTTTTGCTGCATTTCTTTTAAGGGAAAGGATCAGTGGTCTTCAGGTTATCGGATTGGCGTTGGGTGTTGGTGGGGCTGTATTACTGATTGCCCTGGGTAAAAATACAGGTAGCGGCGACAATGTATTATTGGGCGACACCTTGATTTTGGTAAATGCGGTATCCTATACTATTTATTTTATTATGGTAAAGCCGTTGATGTTGAAATATAATCCGGTGCAGGTAACGCGCATGATTTTTACCCTTGGTTTTTTTGTGGTGCTGCCTTTTGGGTGGACTGAATTTACTGAAATCAACTGGACTGTTTTTGGATGGGTGGAATATAGCTGTTTGGGATTGATTGTGTTGGGAGGCACTTTTCTAGCTTATCTTTTTAATGTATATGGAATCAAGGTATTGGGCGCATCGGTTACAGGAATGTATATTTATTTGCAACCCATATTTGCGGCCATTATTGCGATGATTTTTTTAAAAGAAAGTCTTGAATGGTACAAGGTGCTGGCGGGGGTATTTATTTTTGTGGGAGTATATCTCTCTAACAAAAAGCTCAACAATGAGTAGTTTTATTTTAGCCACCACAGCGAGTGAGTATGCAGCTGCGGGAGTCATGTTCAGGGCTTATGCTGCTGCCATCAACATCAATTTGGATTTTCAGCATTTTGAAGAGGAATTGGCCGACTTGCCAAAAATGTATGGGCCAGCGCAGGGCGGCATTATATTAGCAAAGGAGCAGGAATTGGTGATTGGTTGTGTAGCCATTCGAAGAATCAGTGAGCGGGAGGGCGAGTTGAAAAGGATGTTTATTGATCCGGCGCATCAAAATAAGGGCCTAGGTAAAATATTGTTGCAAAAGGCCTTGCAATTGGCCCGGGATTGCCAATATGAAAAAGTAAAGTTGGATACGCTCAACTACATGTCGGCGGCCATCCATTTGTATCAGCAGGCAGGATTTTATGAAATTGCACCTTATTATCCCAATCCAATCAGCACGGCAGTTTATTTTGAAATGGAGATGACATCTTTTTTGGGGAGATGACATCTCCCCAAAAAAGATGTCATCTCCCTAAAAATTTTTTGCCCATTTTTCAAAATACACGTATCTTTGTATCCCAAAAAGCACGTGTTATGATTACTAAATTAACATTAACAGTAGAGGATAAGGTGATCGCTTCGGCTAAAATATATGCACAAAAAAATGGCAAAAGTTTATCCCATTTGGTTGAGAACTACTTAAAGTCAATTACAGCAGATACAAAAGAAAAAAAGGGAGAAAGCATCTCCCCTAAAGTGTTAAAGTTAATGGGCGTGATCAAATTGCCTAAAGAATATGATTATAAAATAGCATTGGGGAAAGCGTTAGCAAAAAAATATGCTAAATGAAACAAATATTTTTAGATACCAATATTGTTATTGATTTCCTTGCTAATCGAAAGCCCTTTTCATTATACGCCGCTAAGCTTTTCAATTATGCGCTGTTGGGGAAAGTAAAAATTTATATATCCGCGGTTTCATATAATAATATTTATTATATTCTCAGGCAATCTCATTCCAGTGCAGCGGCAATAAAATTATTGAATGAATTGTCGGAGATGGCGGAAATAGCGGATGTAACCAAAGAAATTATAAAAAAATCGCTTGAATCCGATTTTAAAGATTTTGAAGACGCTATTCAATATAATTGTGCCCTTAGCCTATCCAAAATTGATTTTATTGTAACACGTGACACAAAAGATTTTAAAAAAAGCAGTTTATCAATCCTAACACCCGAAGAGGCAGTAAGTTGGTTAGAGAACAATAGCAAGTAACCTTGTGAAGATGACCAGCTTCGGCGCCAATCTGTTAGCGGTCCATGATTTTTGAATAACTGCA
>JBIKOV010000201.1:0-6082 GCA_044357815.1 Ferruginibacter sp.
CCCTGTTGAAAGATGTGCCGATCTGGTATGAGCTTTGGCGTAATATCAATGGTTTTCCTCCGGATTATTACAAGCCTTATGAGCAAAAGGGGAAAAAGGAGAAATAATAATATCAGCTTAACCAACTTTCGATGGCAAAATTCAGTCAACTGCTTTTTCTTTTTATATATTTACCGGTATTTTGTTTAGCACAAGATTCACTTCGTACTGCTGCAATTTTAACACCGGAAGATTTTGTGAGTATTGTAAAAAAATACCATCCAATAATTAAACAGGCAACCATTGAAATAGAAAAGGCAAAAGCTGCAATCGTGATTGCCAGGGGAGGCTTTGATCCAATGCTTTATGTAAACAATGACCAAAAAACTTTTTCAGGAAAAAATTATTACAGCTACACCAATCCGGAATTAAAAATACCCACCTGGTTCGGAATTGAATTAAAGGCAGGATTGGAAAATAATTCCGGTAAATATTTAAACAACGAAGTAACCAGTGGTCAATCAAGCTACTTGGGTGTTTCTGTTCCATTGGCAAAAAACCTACTAATGGATAACAGGAGGGCTGTATTGCAGCAATCTAAAATATTCAAGGATCAAACGGAGGCTGAACGAACCAACACAGTCAATGACCTGCTAAGTGAAGCCTATGTGACTTACTGGAATTGGGTGAAAGAATACCAGTTGTACCAAATTTTATCTGATGCGGTAAAAGTGAATGAATCCAGGTTTTCATTGGTTAAAATTGGTTTCAGGCAGGGGGATCGACCGGCAATAGATACTGTTGAGGCACTTGTTCAGCTTCAAAATTTCCAATACTTGCAAAATGAATCTTGGGTTAAGTTTAAAAATGCGGGTGTTTCTTTATCTGCATTTTTATGGCTAGAAAATAATTCCTATTACCAGTTAAATGAAAATGTGGTTCCGGATTCGAAATGGAACCACCCTAATATGAATGATATCCCTTTGGGATTGATAGACGATATTTTATATGCTGCCAGGTTAAGTCATCCTAAATTAATTAGTTATTCCTTTAAACTTAAAAGCCTGGAGGTTGAAAGGAAATTAAAATTCCAAAGTTTGTTGCCCACCTTTACGCTAAGGGGTAATTTATTAAATACCGGATACAACGTATTTAAGGGCAGCGATGCGACTTTTTTTCAAAACAACAATAAATTTGGAATTGATATTGGCATTCCACTCCGGCTTAGTGAAGGAAGGGGAGCCTATAAAATGGCTAAATTAAAAATAGATGAAACCAATTGGTCCGTTAGTTTGCAGCAGCAGGAAATTGAGAATAAAATCAGGTTATACTTCAATGAACTTACAGGCCTGCAAAAACAAATTGATATTTATGAGCAAACTTACAATAATTATCAAATTTTATACAGGGGAGAAGATATCCGTTTTAGGGAGGGGGAAAGCACTTTGTTTTTGCTAAATATTCGCGAAAATAAATTATTGGAAGCACTTCAAAAACTCACTGAATTAAAAACGAAATTTTACAAAACCCAGGTTTCGGTTCAGTGGGCAGCGGGTTTGTTGAGGTAGTATTATTTTGTTTAAAAAGCAACAAAAATATATATTGGGTATAGCAACAATCAATTGGTATTTAATGGTTTAATTTGTTTAAAGTTTTTAATTATTTAAATTATTTTCAAATTTAAAAACAGTACAGTTATTTACCCTTTTCTTTCGGTGATGTCATCCATTATTTTTTGAGCGTGCTCCCTTGAATTTTCAATGAAAAGACTGTGGGTATTCATACCGCCGCATATAACACCAGCCAAGTAAATACCTTTTACATTGGTTTCATGCGTATTTTCATTGTATACAGGTTTTTTTATTTCGTCACTAGATAATTCAATGCCAATTTTTTGTAAAAATGTTAAATCTGGTTGGTATCCTGTCATAGCAATAACCCAATCATTTTCTATTGTAATTAACCCATTAGTGGTAAGTATATCAACCTCTTTTTCACGAATTGCTGTAATAATAGAATTAAAATAGGCTTTGATAGCACCTTCTTCAATTCGGTTAATGATATCTGGCCTTACCCAATACTTCACTCTTTCTCCAATTTGCTCATCCCTAATTACCATGGTAACTGAAGCACCCTTTCTATAGGTTTCTAAAGCGGCATCTACAGCGGAATTATTTGCCCCAACGACCAGTACTTTTTGAAAAGCATAGCCATGTGGATCATTATAATAGTGAGTCACATTGGGTAGATTTTCTCCTGGAACATTCAACATAAAAGGCCGGCCATAAAATCCAGTTGCGATAATGATATTAGTTGCTATATAATGATCTTTTGAAGTGATGATTTCAAATTTTCCTTCTTTATTGTTGATGGCAATTACTTCTTCATACAATTTAATAGAGAGCGCAGCAGAAACCGTTACCCTTCTATAATATTCCAAGGCTTCATTACGGGTAGGTTTATTATTATTACTAACGAAGGGTACACCTCCAATTTCGAGTTTTTCTGAGGTTGAAAAAAAGGTCATATTAACAGGGTAGTGGTAGAGTGAATCTACCAATGCCCCCTTTTCAATGATGGTATAGCGTAGCCCCTTTTGTTGGGCGGATAGTGCACAAGAAAGTCCAATAGGTCCTCCGCCAATAATAAGTACATCGAGCATATTTTCCATGGTAATCTCTAATTCAATTTAGCATCCAATGTATGATTGGGAAAGACCACTTCACTAAAATCTGTTACTACATTATACAAAGTGTCACGTTCTATTGGTTTTCGTTTTACTTGTTTAATCAGCGTTACTAGTTCCTCTGTACTCATTGCGGGATTTTGCTCTTCACTTCCAGCCATACTGTAGATTTTAGTAGAATCATCGATCGTGCCATCAATATCATTTACTCCAAAAGACAAGCTTAGTTGAGCATTTTCACGGCCCAACATTGGCCAATAAGCTTTCAAATGAGGGAAATTATCAAGGTATATTCTTGCAATGGCGTAAAGCCGCATATCTTCTGTAATGGTTGATTCCGAAACATTACTCATCTCATTATCATGATTTCTGAACTTTAGCGGAATAAATGTATTGAAGCCGCCAGTTTTATCCTGAAGTTCCCTAAGTCGGCGCATGTGATCAATACGATGCTCATATTTTTCAATATTTCCATATAACATGGTCGCATTGGTATGCATCCCCAAATTATGAGCGATTTCATGAATGCGCAACCAGCCAATTGCATCCACCTTATCAGGTGCTATTTGATTCCTGATTTCTGGTGAAAAAATTTCAGCACCACCACCTGGTAAACTGTCCAGACCAGCTGCATGTAACCTTGCCATTCCTTCCTCAGCAGTAAGCTTTGCTTTGCGAAACATATAGTCTAATTCAACTGCAGTAAAGGCTTTCACATGTAGCGATGGCCTATGTGCCTTTATCTTTTGCATTAACTCAATAAAATAGTCCATGTTCATTTTTGGATGAACGCCACCTACAATATGAACCTCTGTGATCGGTTTCCCATCGTAGGATTTAACAATGTCGAGCATCTGATCAATACTCAATTCCCAGCCTTCCTCTTTGTTTGCATATAGGCGTGAATAGGAGCAAAATTTACAACTGAATACACAAATATTGGTGGGTTCAATATGAAAATTACGGTTAAAATAAGTGGTATTGCCGTGCTTTAATTCCCGTATATAATTGGCTAAAAAACCTACAAAAGCGAGACTTCCTTTTTCAAACAACTGTAATCCCTCCTGGTCAGTTATTCTTTGTTGTTGTTTTACCTTTACAGCAATATTTTTTAGGGCAATATCAGCTGTATGGTTGATTAAAGTATCTATCGAATGATTCATTGTAAGAATTTACGCAAAGTTACTGTAGGTGTCGGTTTAATTTCAAATAAATTACCCTAAATAAGCATTATTTTCAAAAATACAAATGCTAACTGTAATGAATATGACTATTTTTTGTAGTAACTGGTAAATTCAAAATTGTTCATTTTGACATTCTGTTTGAGGTTAAGTACTTTGATTAAATAATTGTATACCTTTCAATTAATTACTAATTGTTATTGCTATGCAACAATTTCAGGGACTCATAGGGATCATATTAATTTTAGGGATTGCTTGGCTTGTGTCTAACAACAAGAAACGGATCAATTACCGACTGGTTTTGAGTGGTATTTTATTGCAGATAGTAATTGCCTTACTAATTTTTAAGGTTCCGTTTGTAAAAGGTTTTTTTCAAAAAATTGGAAGTATTATTACTCATATAGAAGCTTTTGCAAAAGAAGGTGCAGCCTTTGTATATGGAGGTTTAATGGTGGATACGATGACTGGAGAATCTCTGCCTTACCGTACTCCAGGTGTTTTTATTTTTGGCTTTAGTGTTTTAGCAACTATTATTTTAGTCTGTGTATTAGTGGCCATTTTTTATCATTATGGACTAATGCAAAAAATTGTTTCTATCGTGGCAAAAGCAATGAATTGGGTCATGAGGGTTAGTGGTGCAGAAGCATTGAGCAATGTTGCCAGCGCCTTTGTGGGTCAGATTGAAGCACAAGTCATGATAAGGCCTTATCTAAAAGGAATGACTATGAGTGAGTTACTAGCTAGTATGAGTGGAAGCCTTGCTTGCATTGCTGGCGGTATTTTGGTGGTATATGTCAGTTTTGGTGCCAAGGCAGAATACTTGCTTGCAGCTAGTTTAATGGCTGCCCCGGCAGCCCTAGTTATCTCAAAAATAGTATGGCCCGAAACGGAAATAAGTGAAACGATGGGTAAAGTTACAGTAGAAGTGAAATCTCCCTATTCAAATGTAATTGATGCGATATCTCACGGCGCAGGGGATGGCATGAAAATTACTGTCAATGTGATTGCTATGCTGATTGGATTTTTAGGCCTGATTGCTTTGATCAATTTTTTATTGATGAAATTTGGTTTGCTGTTGCACCTTGATTTTAGTTTATCGCTTGAATGGATTTTTGGAAAAATATTTTCACCGATGGCATGGGCGATGGGTGTTCCCACTGCCGATGTTTCTAATGTTGCAACGATGTTGGGAAAAAAATTGACCATCAATGAATTTGTAGCATTTAGTGATTTAACCCAAACGATGGTTCCTAATTCGGCAGGTATATTGGTGAAGGGTTACCAAACTGTTCTATCAGAAAAATCCTTGATAATTGTAAGTTTTGCGATATGTGGCTTCGCTAATTTCAGTTCGGTAGGAATGCAAATTGGAGGTATTGGTGCCCTAGTGCCAGAAAGGAGGGCAGACCTAGCAAAATTAGGAATGAGGGCATTGTTATGTGGTACCTTGGCTTCTTATTTGTCTGCAACCATCGCAGGAATATTGATGGGATAAAAAATCAAGGAATTAAACCTTTAAATAATATCTCTATAAAAAAACCGAAGTGATCTACTTCGGTTTTTTTATAGAGATAAATTTAATGACTACTTATGAGCATCTATTTTTTTAACAAAATTTGCTTTTGGTTGAGCACCAACCAATTTATCTACTACCACACCGCCTTTTACAAAAAGGATGGCAGGAATGCTAGTGATACCATAATCAGTAGATATTTGTGGGTTATGGTCAACATTTACCTTACCTACATTTACAATACCATCATAATCTATTGAAAGTTCTTCAATTACCGGACCAATAGCACGACAAGGGCCACACCATTCTGCCCAAAAATCGATTAGTGTTAATTTATCAGAGTCCAATACAAGGGATTTGAAGTTTGCGTCAGTGAATTCTTGTGCCATAAGTATATTTTAATTATTTGATTTTTATTAGTACAAAAATACATCCAAATATTTAAATGTGTTGTATTGACATATTCACAATCTAATTGACAGTGTTAATATGTTGTTTTGCCATTATAGCCTTGTTTGGGTATTGTCAAAAGGACTTGCTTTGTATGAATTGTGAAATATTGATATATGAATACGGTACTAACCGGTGATAACATTCACCTCAATATCCTTATTTTCATTTAAAAATACCGCCATGTCGTCATTCATTGTAAACCCCGACTCTAAACTATACATACCTACTTTGTAATTATTTCTAATATCAACAATGTTAAACTTGAGACTC
>JBIKOV010000256.1:0-4635 GCA_044357815.1 Ferruginibacter sp.
CTGTCTTTATCTTGGTTATAAAGACACCCTTGAAATAATCGCTTAGAGTACTGACATCGAACTGGGGGAGTGTTCCAACTAGTTTCAGTAAAAATTTCTTGGAGTCTACTATTCTGACTCCGTACTGGCCGAAAGCTCTGACAGGAAGCATCATTTGATACTTCGGATCTTGAAGCTGAATAGGATCTGGCGTGCCCCACTTAATGTCTAGATTAGTTGTCTTATTCACATACCAGACTTCAGCAGTAAATGGAGATTTCCCCCCAAATGGCAGCCCCATCAAGTTTCTAATTACGGGAATATTTTCTGTAGTTAGAGTATGCCTCCCCCCTAAAAACGGTCCGTCATATACCCCACCTTTTGCCAGATAAGCTTCTTGTGATTCGTTAACAATTAACTGTGTCCATGTTGACAATTCTTCCGATGGAAACTTCCACGCTAGAATATCTGGCGTGCCGTCCCACTTGACTAGGTCAATAACTGGCATTTTGATTAGCTCACTCTAAAAAGAAAACGGCGCAGATTATCCAGTCAGGACTTCTTTCTTGGAAATCATTGTTTCCTTCATTCCTGAAAATAATGACGAATTGAAAACTGGAACCTGCTCTTCCGCTCTTTCTGCTGCTGTTGCGATTCGTTCATGGGCCGATAGAGATTTGTGATGTATAGAATCTTTATTTTTTTTGAAGTGATACAGCATCGTTGCACATAAATTCGCGAGGGGTGCGGAGTATCGACTACCTACTACCATTATTTCTATATCATTTTGAGTGGGTGAGTATTTTTTTCCGCTATCCAGAAAGCCAGCACGAACTCTTCCGTCGACCTTTGTAGATAAAGTACCAAAAAATCTCTTAGCTAGGGCATCTCGTTCTTGATGGATTGTTTGAAGCTCTTCACTGATCTGTATCAATTTAAGGGCATCCATCCCATTCGGGAGTTTCTCACCCATAGATGCAAGATTAAATACTAGGGACTCTTTGATAGCGAGTATCTCAGGAATATCTTGATACTTTTCATTGCTGTTTTGAATATAATTTTTAACTTTTGCCGCACGTTCTAAAGCTGGAATATTTTCATCGAAAATAACGCAGTTTGCAAGATTCAATCGCGAAGGAATATGCTTAGGATGTAGCTTTAATATTTCTTCAAAGTTGGATTTGGCGGAATCATATTCTCCAATTCGAAGATACTTTTCTGCATCATCAAAGAGCCTTGCAACACTTTTCGCTTCTTCATCTGTTAGCCCTTCAACAACCAACCTACTCAAAACACTTGATGAATTATTGCTAAAAAAGGCCGTTACTGAAATGGATGCGCCGCAATACTGGCAGCCGATGTAACTTGCAGAACCGTCTGGTATATTGTTTCCGCCACATGAATGGCACGATAGCCCGGACACGCCTACTCCGCTTTTAAATAACGATTATATGCACTAATATTCGATTGAAAATTAGGGTCATGCTTTCGCAAAAGCTCAAGGAATATAAAATCACCAAGTGTTTGTATGAAAGTGTATTCCATCCATTCATCGATGGTATCTAACTTCTTTTTAATATTCGCTAACTGTTCGCTTTTCTCGCTAAACCATCCACCATCCAGATACTCATACTTGCACAGATATACCAGACTACCAAATTCAACCGGCATTATGATAGTCCCGAACTTTTTTAGTGCTTTGACCTTTGTATCTCTCAATTTGATATGAAAGCATGGCCTTTCTCTTTTACTAAAAAAAACTCCACCAGTTGACAATGAATCAACCGTTGAATCTACCTGTGATGAGTCAATTGAGTTTTCAAGATCTTTAAGGCCCGCAATAATTGTATCTATGGTGTCTGCAGGATTTGGGGTCCTAAAGGGGTATCGCTCTTCAGTTAAAATATCTTTAGTTAATAGCGTTAGTGCCATTTTTATTCCTCTTTATTTGACTTAAATTTCAATACATATCTCACGTTGACTAAATCTCCAATCCTCTTGTAAAGCAGATGATGTTTTAAAGTCTTCATGAGATCTAGAGTTAGTTACGATAGTTCAATAACAATATTTTATTGCTGTAGTTTGCCTTCAATTAAAGCATCAATAATTTGTTGTACGGCAACCATTAG
Source organism: Ferruginibacter sp. (assembly GCA_044357815.1). GTDB lineage: Bacteria > Bacteroidota > Bacteroidia > Chitinophagales > Chitinophagaceae > Ferruginibacter. Next base: position 2,109 of record JBIKOV010000256.1, read on the forward strand.
CGTCCCAACCCCCATTCTAATTTGCATATCAATTTTGTCATCTCTCATAATTTTTTCGAATTTTCCCCAAAATTGGTCAGCAGGAATATTCAGCATGTCTGCTCCACCCTTCAAACCAATTGCGGTGAAACTCTTATCGAGTGGCTCTGTTCCAAATGACATAAGAGCGAGCAAAGAGCTTGCTAAAAATTGCGTAGATTCCGTATCGAATGGCTGCCCATTTAGGCCAATTCCTAGTCTCGCTATGCATCTACCAAATGATCTAAATTTAATATTTTTTCTACCTTCTGCAACTGCTGCAAGGATCTTATTTTGATCATTAACTGATCTCGCGGATTTAGCTGTAATCTCTTCGTCTTGGAACTCCTTATTTGCAATGCTCTGCTCACCACTTAGACATTTTCCGAATGCAGAGGCAACAGCAGGATTTGTTCTAAACTTGTAATAATTACGTAATCCACCATATTTTATAAAATCTTCTTCATCAGCCATCTTCTTCCGCTCCGCGGCCTTTCTTTCATCACGTCCTAATGTTTCGACTGAAGTATGTTTAATTATTTCCTCCGCACCAGGGAATGCAAACGCTAATAAAGTCGCTAGGTTTGGTGATGCCTTGTTGGACCAGAATTTTCCTTGCTCTAATTCCTGATTTCGAAAATTAGCTGGGACATTTCGACTCGATAGTAAAGAAAGTTCCTTGCTTGTGGCGACACACTCCCCAGCCCATTTGCCGAAAACTATTCGAACTGGCATATCAACTTTCAAAAGTTTCCCTGCAACCCATTTTTCCAAGTCTCTGTCGTCGTTATCAAGAGTCGTCGCGTTAGACACATTATTTCCATAACCTCTTTTATCCATGTCCCTTATTACTACAAATAGCTTAATCATCTCTGGATTTTTGGTGACCCTTTCGCAGTATTCCTCAGCGGTTTTAGGCGATCCTTCTGGAATCTCCACTTTACTAGTTTTAACCTTTTCCTCTGACGTTGATGACACAGAATTCTCACTACCGGGCACCATTTTATCTACTGCCGTCTCGATTAATTTTTGTCCCATATTATTTAGTAGGTCGCCAAATTGCGCGTTCGCAGTCGTTGAGCCCACGAGCAATAAAATCGCCAATAGATATTTTTTCATGATTACTCCTGTTATAAATTATTATCAGTTATGAATTGATTATCTTTATAGATATCCGGCAAAAGCTACCAACCACAAATTAATTTTGTGGCCTTCTTTATTCCAATGCTTCTGCAATCAGCCTTTCGCTATCATCTACTTGATACTTAAGCTTGACTGTCGGAATGAGCCCGAGCTCAATCTCAATATGAGTAAATGAACAACCCCCAACAGCAATTTTTTGTTGTATTGATCCAGCCTTAGTTAAGCCCGTGAGTACGATCGTTCCCAACGTATTCCCCTTAAGCGCTTCTATCGCGTGCGCGATATCTGCCTCGCTTTTTGCGCTATATTTAAAATGCGGGCTTAGTTTAGGTGGTATTCCTAACTCAACTTCAAATTCAGTTAATTCATAGCCCGCACCTTTTAGATGGGGTAGTGACCGCCTAAAAGATTCAATCGTTTCTGCAATCTTGTCTGTACCTACATCTCTCATTGAAGCGACGCTATCAGTTGCTGCACCCGCCGCATCTTTCGCTTTATTTACTAAATTTGAAAACATTTTTTCTCCAGGATGAGCATTAAAGTACTCAGTTTCCTTACAATCTCTAATGAATGAAGTGGCATTTAACTTAATTACTTTAATCCACGCGATTTACTACTTCATCACTCGAATCTCATTCATATATCACCTTGAAGATTATGCCGTTTATCTGCCAACAAATATGCCAATGATGTAATACCTTTTTTGTAGGTGTTCATTTACATTAAGGGAGCTTATTAGATGTCATTTTCTGACGTACTTCGCCATGTGCGCCCTATACGCACACTACTAAACTCAGAATTACCTGCTTGGACGTCCAGAATTGACTGCATAGGCTGACTAGGTACCATCAAGCCAATTTAGGGGGTACCGGGTGGGTGGGGTGCTGCAGATGGTGAAAATGAAGGATATTGCAGGAAGGACATACGCTGGCGCTAGAGATAGCTCCGGCGTTTTTAGTTTGTGTAGGGTGAAAGTCTAGTTACAGCCAAGCTCATAACGGCACGTTAACGGCACGCATTGTTGCTAGAGGAGGGAATAACTTGTCGGCTTTTAGCCTAAGTGCTTGATTTTGTGGCTCCTCGACCAGGGCTCGAACCTGGGACCTGCGGATTAACAGTCCAGGTGAGAATCTATTCTTCTGTGTTGATTTCCACCCTTGAATCATAATGTATTCCATATAAAACAGCTATTTGTACCACAATCTGAAATTCCTTGTGTTGATTAGTATGCGCCTATATACTCTTTTTATGGTGACATACTGGTGACATGAGGAGGCGTATTGGGTATCTCAGCAAAGTCAAAAATAATAACTAAAGCAGATAAGGTAAAGCTCACATCTAGGCGTATTGCTGCCTTTCAGTGTCC
>JBIKOV010000202.1:0-6016 GCA_044357815.1 Ferruginibacter sp.
ATATGATGACGGAACGATATAGTCTCATTAACCGTGTGCAGCAATCGTTGATGCAGGATTCGATGCTTTTTGGAAAGCTGACTAAAGGAACAAAAAAACACCCAGCCATTTTCGAATCGAGTGTTCACCATTTTTACAGAGGCGGAAAGGGGAGTCGTCCAGCTTGGTATTTCGATGTGCTTCAGCAGGGAGAAGGCGTGGTTGATGTAACTACCCATTTAATAGACCTTGCATTTTGGAAATCATTTCCAGAACAGGCTATAGACTATAATAAAGATATCAAGGTATTAGACGCCAATCACAGCGCTGTTCATCTTACCAAATCTGAATTTTCAGCTGCAACTTCATTATCCGATATTCCTTTATCGCTTGCGCCTTATGTGAAAGATTCAATGCTTTCGATATTTGCCAGTGGTAATATCAGCTTTACTGTAAAAGGGGTTTATGCAGGAGTTAATGTTGAATGGCGTGCCGCAACACCCAAAGGTGGAAATGATATTCGCAATGCTTATGCAGAGGGAGATAAATGCATCGTCATGATCGAGCAAGCATTTGGGCGTAACAAACCAAGACTTTGCATTCAAAAAAGAACGAATATCAACGATAAGGATTTTAAAGAACAGCTTGTTAAGACCTTTGCTAACCTGCAAAAAGATTTTCCTGGAATATCTTGGTCAGAAGACGGAAAGTGTATTCAAATTAATATACCTGCTGAAATAGAGTTAAAGCGCGACATTACCTTTAAGGTTTTTACGGATTATCTCCTGCATCATTCATTGCCTAAATGGGAAGTGCCTAATACATTAGCAAAATATTTCATTACAACCACTGCCTTGGAAATGGCTAAAGCAAAAGACTAATTGTAAACTAAGTAATATCTTGTAATGCCATCAAAATAGTCATCAATAATATAAGAGCGTATTTCGTTCAAACAAATGATTCGATAGCCAAATGTCATTATTTTCTAAAATCCATACTAATTTCCCCCTTTTTATTTGCTCTAATTAGGTAAAGTATACTATTTTTATAGAATTATACATTCCACCTAAAAAAATTAAGACATGTCAGCAAAACCCTTACATTTTGATACCCTGCAGATTCATGCAGGATATGATCCTGAAGCAACTACCCATGCAAGCCAGGTGCCTATTTATCAAACCACTTCATTTGTTTTTGAAAGTTCCGAACATGCAGCCAATCTCTTTGGATTAAAAGAGTTTGGAAATATTTACACCCGTATAATGAACCCTACTACCGATGTATTCGAAAAAAGGGTTGCTGCCTTGGAAGGTGGGGTAGCTGCTGTAGCAACAGCTTCGGGCATGAGTGCTCAGTTTTTGGCATTACACAATTTGTTATTGCCGGGAGATAATTTCGTATCATCTTCTTTTTTATATGGAGGCAGTTTTAATCAATTTAAAGTTTCCTTCAAACGAATTGGAGTGGAAGTTCGTTTTGCTGATGGCGATAACGCTGCCAGTATCGAATCTAAGATTGATGAAAAAACGAAAGCAATCTATTTAGAAACCATCGGCAATCCCGGATTTAGTATTCCCGATTTTGAAGCCATTGCAGCTATTGCAAAAGCCCACGACATACCACTAGTGGTAGACAATACTTTTGGTGCAGCTGGTTATTTATTCAGGCCATTTGATTATGGTGCAAATGTAGTAGTTGAAGCAGCTACTAAATGGATTGGCGGCCATGGTAATAGTATTGGTGGTATTGTAGTGGATGGTGGAAATTTTAATTGGGGCAATGGAAAATTCCCTCAGTTTACCGAGCCAGATGAAGGATACCACGGAATGAAATTCTGGGAAATTTTTGGAGCAGGTAGTCCCTTTGGAAATATTGCCTATATTATCCGACTTAGAGTAAGTGGCTTACGTACTTGGGGCCCAGCGTTAAGTCCTTTTAACTCATTCCTGTTTTTGCAAGGTCTTGAGACTTTGTCGCTACGAGTAGATCGTACGGTACAAAATGCACTTACGCTTGCTCAATGGCTTCAGGCTCATCCGCAGGTTGAGTATGTAAATTATCCTGGATTGGAAACTAGTAAATACAATACCTTAGCTAAAAAGTATTTCAAACGTGGTTTTGGCGGAGTATTGTCTTTTAAAATTAAAGGCGGAAAACAAACAGCTGATAACTTTGTGAACGAATTAAATTTAATCAGCCACTTAGCCAATGTAGGCGATGCTAAAACGCTCATCATTCATCCTGCTACTACTACTCACGAACAGTTAAGCGAAGCAGAGCAAATTTCTGCAGGTGTAGAACCTGGATTGCTCCGGATTTCATTGGGTATAGAGCATATAGAAGATATTAAAAATGATATTCAAAATGCTTTTGATCTTGTGAAGGGTTAAAAATAAAATTCTCTTTTAATAAAGACCCCTGTATTTGCAGGGGTCTTTAATTTTTGTGGAACTTTATAGGTCATTAATTCATAAATGAATGTTTTTAGATTGGTATGAAATGCAGATAAATTGTGTTTGGTTCAAGTTAATGATAAAATATTTTCAAATACTCGGCATGTATATTAACGGATTCGTTTAGAGCTTGCTTTTATTTAAAATTTGCTGTAATTGCGAGAAAAGACAGTTGTAAATTTTAATAAAACCGTCAGTTACTATGGCTCTTCTAGCTTTATTGAGCTGAATATTTACTATTTTGAATAAATTTTTTAATTTGAAGCCTAATCAATACTTTCGATTATAGATTAACTGGATGATTTAACGAGATCATTAGAAGGGTTTTAAAAGTTTCCAGGGGTTTCCCAATCTACATAAATACATATTCATATGAAAAAAATTAACAGTGTACAAGTTCGATTGTTGTTGGTGTTATTCTTTGGAATTAATTCATCTGCAATTTTCGGGCAAGCGTTGCCTCGACCTGAATATCCTCGTCCCCAGTTTGAAAGGAAAGACTGGATTAACTTAAATGGAGAATGGACCTATCAATTTGATTTTGGTAAATCAGGCATTGAAAATGGGTATCCGAATTCTACCGGATTTTCAAATAAAATTATCGTTCCCTTTTGTCCGGAGAGTAAATTATCTGGGGTAGGTCATACTGATTTTATTAATGCAATGTGGTACCAGCGTACTATAAAAGTACCCGAATCCTGGAATGGAAAAAAACTGATCCTTCATTTTGGGGGAGTGGATTATCAGAGCAGCCTTTTTATTGATGGAAACCTTGTAGGTAGGCATTGGGGCGGCACTTCCTCTTTCAGCTTTGATATAACAAAATATATTCAATTTGGTCATCAGCACAATCTGGTTTTATCCGTAATCGATGATATTCGATCAAATCAACAACCAGCTGGAAAACAAAGTGTTTCATTAAAATCAGAAGGATGTAATTATACCAGAACAACTGGTATCTGGCAAACGGTTTGGCTGGAAGCGGTAGCAAAAAATGGTTTGCAGGATTGCTTTGTTATTCCCGATTTGGATAATTCAAGGTTTACTTTTCAGCCCCGTTTTTACGCTGTTGAAAGGGGGATGAAATTCAGGGTAAAAATTATGGATGGCAATCATACCGTTGCCCAGCAGGAAGTGGCTGCAGGGGATAATATTTCCAATAGTATTGAAATTAAATCACCCAAAACATGGTCTCCCGAATCTCCATTTTTGTACGATGTAGTTTATCAAGTGATTGATAAGAACAATCAAGTGACTGATGAAGTTAAAGGGTATGCGGGTTTGCGTAAAGTACATATTGAAGGCAATCAAATTTTTTTAAACAACAAACCAATTTTCTTGCGGTTGGTTTTGGATCAGGGTTTTTACAAAGACGGAATCTGGACTGCCCCCACGGATGAAGCTTTGAAAAACGATATTCAGCTTTCGCTCGATGCAGGGTTTAATGGAGCAAGGTTACATCAAAAAGTATTTGAAGAAAGGTTTCATTATTGGGCAGACAAAATGGGTTATTTAACCTGGGGCGAATCTTCGAGCTGGGGCCTTAGTGAAAATGACGTGGAATCTGCTCGTAACTTTTTAAGCGAGTGGGGTGAAATTGTTTTGCGCGATAGAAATTATCCATCAATCATTGCATGGAGTCCTTTCAATGAAACAGGTGGTGGGGTTCAGCATAATAGGATGTTAAGTGATGCCTATTCAATCACCAAAAATATCGACCCTACAAGACCTGTAAATGATGCAAGCGGTTATTTCCATGTAAAAACGGATCTCTTTACATCTCATAATTATGAGCAAAACCCCGATTCACTGAAAAAGAAGTTAACCCCGGTCAATGAATCTGCTGTATTTATAAACAATAAAAAACAAGTTGCTTATGAAGGGCAACCTTTTATTTTAGACGAATATGGCGGTATTAAATGGGTACAAGGAAAAGCATTTGCAGGAAATTCCTGGGGCTATGGCGATGGTCCTAAAACGTTAGAGGACTTTTACAGCCGGTTGGAAAAATTAACGGATGTGATTATTGGAATTAAAAATATGGCAGGTTATTGTTATACTCAACTAACGGATGTGGAGCAAGAGCAAAATGGAATTTACAATTATGATCGTTCCAAAAAATTTGACATGAGTCGGATCAAAAAAATATTTAGTAAACAACCGAAATCCTATTTACAATAATTTAATAATGAAAAAACTATTTTTTGTATCGACTGCTTTGTTTTTAACAACCATTTGTTTTACTCAAAATACGAAGGCTCCAGCCTATCCGCTAATCACGCATGACCCTTATTTTAGCATTTGGTCTACGACTGATTTGCTTTCCGCCTCCAATACCAAGCATTGGACAGGCGCCAATCATTCTCTGATTGGGTTATTAAAAGTAGACGGGTTGGTGTACCGATTTTTGGGTAAAAAGGAAGTGATTTATAAAACCATCGTTCCTGCATCGGATGAAAAAGCTTATCAGTCGGCATTTACAGAATCTAATCCAGGTGATGGATGGATGAATCCTTCATTTGATGATTCCCATTGGAAAAATGGGATGGCTCCTATTGGAGATGATAAGTCAGTTTCAAAAACCCTTTGGCTTACCAAGGATATTTGGGTTCGAAGAAAGGTCAATATCGATCAGCTAGATTTTAATAATCTTTTTTTAAAACTTCACCATGATGATGATGTGGAAGTTTTTTTGAACGGAGAAATGCTCTATTCAAAAAAGGGCTGGACCGATAAATTTGTTTTAATTCCAATTAGTGACAAAGTAAAAGCCAAGATTAAAAGGGGAGAAAATATATTAGCCATTCATGTTACGAATACAGATGGTGGTGCATGGTTGGATGCGGGTATTGTGGCCCAAATAAAGGAAAGCCAGGATCAGTCAGTATTGACTGCAGTGCAAAAAGAAGTGACTGTAAATGCTACGCAAACTGCTTATCAATTTACCTGCGGAAAAATTGACATGTCGCTCACTTTCACTTCTCCTTTAATTCTTAATGATCTTGATTTGTTATCACGTCCTGTATCTTATATCAATACCAAAGTAATTTCAAATGATGGCGCTGAGCATGATGTTCAATTATATGTAGGTGCTTCAACGGATATTGCTGCCAATAGCCGCATGCAGCCGATTAAGGCAAAGCAATATATTGCTAACGGACTTACTATTTTAAAGGCTGGAACCGTTGCTCAGCCGGTATTGCAAAAAAAAGGCGATGACCTCAGAATCGATTGGGGCTATATGTATATTGCCGTTCCCGCTGGTTCAGCTGTTCAGCAATCCATTAGTTCTGGCGATGATCTTACGAATGCATTTGGTAAACCTGCCAAGGATATTTCAGAGGGGAAGCATCTGTTGCTTAGTACAAGCGTAAATATGGGAAAGGTTGGAACTGCGGAAAAACAGCAATTGATATTAGTAGGGTATGATGATCTATATTCTGTTCAATATTTTTCAAAAAACCTGCGTCCTTGGTGGCATCAGCAGGATGCTGATAATATCGAACAACAATTGTCTAATGCAGCAAAAGATTACCCTGAAACGATAAAAAAATGTGAGCAAACGAATCAGTTGATTCATGGGG
>JBIKOV010000277.1:0-4151 GCA_044357815.1 Ferruginibacter sp.
GCAGTCGGTCGCAAAATGGTGGTTGGAAGGGAGATGGTTGCCAATCCATTTTCTGCTTGTAATTTGCTTCGTCCATAAGCAGTAACAGGATTGGGAATTGTTTGTTCAGTTATTTTTTGTTGGCCGTCTGTAAGCGGACCTACCGCAGCGAGACTGCTGATGAAAACCATTTTTTTACAATTTCCACCCGCTTTTTCGGCAGCTTTTGCAAGGTTGATGGTGTAAGTGGCATTCACTTGGTCGTACACTTCTTGCCGGATGGCTTTGGTAACACCTGCTGAATGAATGATGTAATCAATTTTGTGTTCGACTAATTGCCTACTCATATCTTCGGGATCATCGTAATTCAGAAAAAGATAGTGCAATGGCCATTCACTGAGGTGCTCTACGTTACTGTTTTTCCTTACTGCTGCAAACACCTCCAAACCAGCTTCAATGGCCGTTTGTATGAGGTGATATCCCAGGAAGCCACTAGCGCCCGTAATTAAGACCTTTTCTTTCATATTTCTTTTTCAAAAATCCGATATCGTTTGTATGCGGTGGCTTTCAAATTCCTCAATCCCTTATTCATCATTTCATTGTTTTCCAAAATCCAAGAAGCTTCCCCACCAGTGATTTTTTTGTCGATCGCTTTTTGGATTATTTCGGCATAGAAATAGGCTTCTACTCCTACTTTTCTGTATTCTTCGTTTACGCCCAATGCGATTACCCTTACGTAATTGATCTTCTTAAGTCCTAGCAATAATTTAAAAATACCGAAAGGCAATAAGCGTCCTCTTTTAATTTTTATTTGTACCTGGTTAATATCGGGTATTGCTAGTGCAAAGCCAATCACTTTTCCTTCTTTTTCTGCCAGCATGCAAAAATCCTTATCAAGAATCATCTTCAAATCCTTGGCTAAGTATTTAAATTCATCATCGGTCATGGGTACAAAACCGGTGTTGGCCTGCCATGCCGAATTGTATACACTTAGTATTTTTTGCACCTCATTGGCATAGTCTTTCAGGTTGATATTGCGGACTACAATATTCCTGTCTTCAAATCTTTTGCGCAACGCTTCCTTTAATTGAATGGTCCTTTTATCAACCGTTTGTGTAGGAAGGTCGTAAGCTAGCAGATCAAATTTTTTTATAAAGCCATTTGCAGTGAGCAAGTCAAGATAGTAGGGTTTATTGTAAGTCATCATTGCCACCGGTGGCGAATCAAAGCCTTCCACTAACAAACCGGAGGGATCATTGGTAGTGGGGTTAACAGGTCCAATCATAGTATTGAGTCCCTTTTCAGTCAACCAGTTTTTTGCTTCAGTGATTAATTTTTCTGCAACTGCCGCATCATTGTACAAGTCGAGGAAGCCAAAAAAACCATCTTTTTTGTCACCAAAACTATTGTGGTTATTATTTAAGATGGCTGCTATTCGACCCCTAATTTTTCCGTCTTGATATGCTAAAAAACATTGAATGGTAGAATGGTCATGAAAGGGATGTTTGCCTGGCGTTAATACATCCCTTTGAGCAATATGCAACTCAGGGACATAGTTTTTATCCCCTTCAAATAAGCTATGGGGGAAATCAATGAAAGCAGCTAATTCGGCCTTTGTTGCAACTAGCTTAACAGTAATCATGCTCTTTCTTGATTTAACAGGGGAACTTTGAGTTTGAAAGCAACTTTTTTTATTTTATCAACTGCGTAATCAATTTGTTTTAAAGAATGCGTTGACATCAATGAAAAGCGAATCATGGATGCATCACTATGAACAGCAGGTGAAACTACAGGGTTAACAAAAATGCCTTCATCCATTAGCATTTTAGCCATCAAGAAAGTCTTTTCATTGTCTCTCACAAAAATGGGGATAATGGGAGACTCTGTTTTTCCGATATCAAATCCGGCTTTGGCAAAAAGACTTAATGCATAGTTGGTATTAGTCCAAAGTTTTTCAATTCTTTGGGGCTCTTCTTTAAGTACGTTGAGAGAAGCCAATGCACTAGCCGCCGCTGCTGGAGAGATGCTGGCACTAAATATAAGAGAGCGCGCGTGGTGTTTTAAGTATTCCACCACTACTTTGTCTGCTGCAATAAATCCACCGATAGAAGCGAGCGACTTACTAAAAGTGCCCATAATTAAATCTACCTTGTGGGTAATGTTGAAATGTGCTGCGGTTCCCTGTCCCTGTGGTCCTAGAACGCCCAGTGAATGTGCGTCATCTACAAAAACGGTGGCATTGTATTTTTTTGCCAGCTCAGTGATTTCATTTAGTTTGGTGATATCGCCTTCCATGCTAAAAATACCATCTGTAGCAATTATCTTGAAGGACTCAATGGGTACACTGGCCAATAGTTTTTCCAGATGTACCATGTCACCATGTCCATATTTGTATAGTTTTGAAAAGGATAAGCGAGCACCATCAATAATGCAGGCATGATTGAGTTCATCAGAAAATAAAAAATCATTTCTTCCACCCAGTGCTGAAATGACTCCCACATTCACTTGGTATCCTGTACTGAAAACTAGTGCAGATTCTTTTCCTACAAATTGAGCTAAGGCTTCCTCCAGTTCCAAATGTAAATCGAGGGTTCCATTCAAAAAACGTGAGCCTGCACAGCCACTTCCATATTTGTCGATGGCCTTTTTTGCCGCTTCTTTTACACTGGGGTGGTTGGTGAGTCCGAGGTAGCTATTTGAACCAAACATTAACACTCGTTTGCCATCAATAATAACCTCTGTATCCTGGTCAGACTGTAGTGGACGAAAAAACGGATAAATATCTGCGTCTTTTAGTTTTTCTGCAGTTTTAAAAGCGGATACTTTGTTAATCAGTGTTTTATTACTCATCGCCTTGTTTTAAAGTGTTTGCTAAAGCTGAATATTGGTTGAAAATAAAAAAATTCTTGATTATAAAAGCTGTTTATTATAAAATAATCATTGTTAGCCCTTATTCCTTGAATCTTATACCATTGCAAAGTTAAGTATATTTTTTTGTTACCATTCTATGTTAGCATTATAAGTTACATATATGATTTTTAATAAATACATCTCTGTTTTCACTTTAATTTGATTGTATAAGTTCCAATGTTGTTTATAGTAATCCAGCTATTGGCAATTGTTTGTTACCGGCTTTTTTGGTTCACTGTCTTCAATTCAGTTAAATTGCATTGAATTTTAGCATCCAATGAAATATTATATTATAGCCGGCGAGGCCAGTGGCGATTTGCATGGCAGTAACCTTATCGAGGAGCTTAAGCTGCTAGATACTGCTGCCGACATCCGCTGTTGGGGTGGCGATAAAATGCAGGCGGCGGGTGCCACCTTGGTAAAGCATTACTCAGCGTTGGCTTTCATGGGATTTGTAGAAGTGCTAAAAAATCTGCGGACTATTTTTAGAAACTTAGCTGATTGCAAAGCTGATATCACCCAATATCAACCTGATGGATTGGTGTTGATTGATTATCCTGGTTTTAATTTGCGAATAGCAGCTTGGGCCAAACGAAAGGGGGTCCCGGTGATCTATTACATTTCTCCCCAGGTATGGGCCTGGAAGGAAAGTAGGGTGAGGGGTATCAAAAAAAATGTAGATAAAATGCTTGTCATTTTACCATTTGAAAAAGATTTTTATAAAAAATGGGGCTTTGAAGTCGAATATGTTGGGCATCCTTTGGTAAAAGTGGTGGATGAGTTCATTATCAATCATCCCGTTTCGGAACCCACCATTCATTCATTTTTAAACAGTTCCAATGTAGCCATCCATACCCCAGTCATTGCCATTTTGCCGGGAAGTCGCCAACAAGAAATACTGACTAAATTACCCATCATGCTATCGGTGGCAAAACATTTTCCGGATTATCATTTTGTAGTGGCAAAGGCCCCGGGCATTGAAGATGATTTTTATGATGCATTGTTGGCTCCATACCAAAATGTTTCTGCGGTAATGAATCAAACCTATGCCTTGCTGAGGGAGGCAAAAGCAGCACTTGTTACCAGTGGAACCGCCACCCTTGAGACCGCTTTATTTGGCGTGCCCGAAGTGGTATGTTATAGAGGCAGCGCGATTTCTTTTCTTATTGCCAAGTGGCTCATTACCATTCAATACATCTGTTTGGTGAACCTGATTATGAATAGGGAAGTGGTAAAGGAATTGATTCAGGAGCAACTGACGG
>JBIKOV010000034.1:0-20778 GCA_044357815.1 Ferruginibacter sp.
CTTGCATTTCCCGTAAAAATGCATTTTCCATCTTCTAGCTCATTATTCAAAGGAATACAACGTATCGTAGCTTTGGCTAGCTCCTTAATTTTATCTTCCGTTTCACTAGTACCATCCCAATGTGCTGAAATAAAACCTGGTTTTTCATCTAACAACTTGAGAAATTCATCCCATGTATCGGCAGGAGTAACCCGATCATCTCTGAAATTTTTAGCCTTATTAAAAATAGCCAACTGGATTTCATCCAATAATGTAATGATTCGCTCACTCAAGCCATCCATACTAAAACTCATTTTTTCTTTCGTATCTCTTCTGGCTACTTCTACCACATTATTGGCAAGATCTCTCGCACCAATGGCTATACGAACTGGTATTCCCTTCATTTCGTATTCAGCAAATTTCCACCCCGGACGATTGTTGTCATTGTCATCATACTTTACAGAAATACCTGCAGCCTTCAATTGCTGCATCAATGCTATTACTTTTTCATCGATCAGTTGCTTTTGCTCCTCGCCTTTAAAAATCGGAACAATCACTACCTGTATAGGAGCCAGTTTAGGAGGTAATACGAGTCCTTGGTCATCACTGTGCGCCATTACCAATGCACCAATCAATCGGGTACTTACGCCCCAACTGGTTGCCCAAACAAAGTCTAATTTATTTTCCTTATCGGTAAACTTAACATCAAATGCTTTAGCAAAATTTTGGCCTAAAAAGTGAGATGTACCTGCCTGTAATGCCTTGCCATCTTGCATGAGCGCTTCAATGCAAAAGGTATCTACCGCTCCTGCAAAGCGCTCATTGGCAGATTTAACCCCCTTAATAACCGGTAATGCCATATAGCTTTCAGCAAAATCAGCATATATATTGAGCATTTGAACGGTTTCGTCAATCGCCTCCTGTTCAGTAGCATGTGCCGTATGCCCCTCCTGCCATAAAAATTCTGTAGTACGCAAGAATAACCTTGTCCGCATCTCCCACCTTACCACATTGGCCCACTGATTAATTAATAAGGGTAAATCTCTGTAAGACTGTATCCATCCCTTGTAGGTATTCCAAATAATGGCTTCACTGGTTGGACGAACCACCAATTCCTCTTCCAATTTTGCTTCTGGATCTACCATTAATTTGCCCTTATTTTCTGGATCGGCCTTTAAACGATAATGCGTTACGATGGCGCATTCTTTGGCAAACCCTTCTGCATTGGTTTCCTCTGCTTCAAAAAGACTCTTCGGTACAAACAAGGGAAAATAGGCATTTTGGTGACCAGTTTCTTTAAACATACTGTCCAATTGCTTTTGCATATTCTCCCAAATGGCGTATCCATAAGGTTTGATGACCATGCAACCCCTGACCGCACTATAATCAGCCAGACCAGCTTTAATTACTAGGTCATTGTACCATTGAGAATAATCTTCTTGCATGCTTGTAATCTCTTTGCTCATATCCAAACCCCTCAGGGGCAATTTTTTAAATGAAAAAATATTTGAACGACCTTGATTGAATTAAAAAGGAAGCATCCTCTTTATTGAAATGTAAGTCATTTGTTTCCCAATCAAGGAAATCATTCCTGCTCTACGCTATTATTAACATTTTAGCTTCAATTTAACATAACATTTTTCTAATTGTAAATCAATGGCAAAGAATTTGGTATGTTGCATTTATAATCTAAAACGGCACAAAAGTAGTAACTTCATTCTATAATAATTTTAATCAAATTATCATGATTACAAAAATTTTACATTTCGTGCTTATTATAGTTGCTTTTAACAGCTGTACTACGCTTTATAAAACGGGTCAAACCCCTGATGATGTTTATTATTCCCCTGCAAGGCCTTTTGTAGAAGAATATATAGAAACAGCCCGACAAGAGGTAGTAATCTACCATCCTGAAGATAGAATCATTCGGATGGGGATCAATGATCCTCGCTGGAGAAATTTTGGCCAAGATTACCGGTACAATCATTACGGTGTTAACTATGGCAATTACTATACTCCTTATTTTTCACCTATTTATAGCCAAGTCTTTACTCCGCAGTACCTGCCAATAAACACCTCTCCAAGAAAGGAGAATTTGGGCGGCTACAGCCCGACTATTAATTACTCCTCCAGCAATACCAAAATGGGGACTGCAAAACCTGTAAAATCTTACAACAATAACAATAGCGGATCTGTGTTAGGCAATATCATCCGTCAGATCTTTATACCCGATAACTCCGATAACGGCAGTAATTACAATAGTAACAACAATTCAAACAACAATTCCTATTACAATAACAATCGAACTTATTCACCACCATCAAGCAATACTAGTAGTTCCTCCTCATCTTCTGGAAGCAGTTCATCTGGAGGAGGTGGTGCTATTTCAAGGCCTGCCAGAGGTGGAGGGAATTAATTTTTGGTAGCAATTTTCAACTATTTGATCAATTAAAGAATATCCATTCCAGTTCTTCTATTCTTAAATACCACTTTAATGAAAAAAATTCTGCTGTTTCCAGCATTGCTTTTAAGTACCTACCTATTTGCACAAATACCAGAGGATGCGCTTCGATTTTCCTTTTTTCCCCAAAATGGCACTGCCCGAAATATGGCTATAGGTGGAGCAATGGGCTCTTTGGGAGGGGATATTACCGCCAATTTTGTAAACCCCGCAGGTTTGGGCAACTACAAAACTGGTGAGCTTGTTTTTACTCCCGGATTTTTAATGAATACCAACAAAACCAATTTTAGGGCTACCGACAATAAAAATACCAATACCAGTTTTGGAATGGGGCCCATCGGATTTGTTTTTGGTACAGGCAATCGAAATCAACCAGGTACTAGCCAGGCATTCAGCATGGCGGTAACTCAAACTGCCAACTACAACAATTCCATTCAATACAATGGATTGAATAACTACAGTTCTTACAGTGAAAAATGGGCCGAACAGATTGCCAAAAGTGGAATGAGCATTGACAATATACTCAATAGCCCAAACTATGCCTACGGTGCTGCTCCAGCCCTATATACCTATCTGGTAGATACTTTTAGGGTAAATGGAAATTTTCAAGTACGGGGTTTACCTGAAAATATACTGGATGCAGGCCAGGCATTGCGCCAACAAAACAAAGTGGATACAAAGGGCTCCCAGCATGAGGTAGCCATTGGATATGCAATAAATAAAAAAGATAAATTTTTATTTGGCATCAGTTTAGGTATTCCACTTATGAAGTACAACAGCATAAGTACTTTTAAAGAAAATGACACTTCCGCCAATAAATTAAATGGATTTGACTCTTTTACGTACACCGATGAATATACTACCAGTGGTGCAGGAGTCAATGCCAAAATTGGATTCATTTTTAAGCCAACTGAGCATGTACGTATTGGCTTTGCAATGCATACCCCCACCTATATGGCTTCATTAACAGATAAGAGAACTTCTTCCTTAGTTGCGAATACAGAAAATTACGAGGGACTTCACAATGTATCCTCACTTACATTTACCAATGACCAGCCCGGTGAAAGCAAATACAGCATGACCACTCCCTTAAAAGTAATGGTAAGTGGCAGTTACGTATTCAATGAAATTGAGGATGTAAGAAAACAAAAAGGATTTTTAACAGCCGATATTGAATTTGTTAATCACAAAGGGTCGAATTTTCACAGCGCCAATGAAACCCCCACTGTTGATGATCAACAGTATTACCAATCGCTTAATAACGTAATTAAGAATCAGTACAAAGGCAACTTTAATTTTCGGTTGGGAGGGGAACTAAAGTTTAACACATTTATGACTAGGCTAGGTTTTGCCTATTATACCAACCCTTACAAGGATACAGAAATAGATGCCCACCAAATGCTACTAAGTGGCGGAATTGGTTACCGGCATCAAGGAGTTTTCATTGACCTGACTTACGTATATTCAATTAAAAAAGATGTAAATTTTCCTTACCGATTAGAAGATCGAGCTAACACCTTTGCATCCATCAATAACCAACTGGGGAATATTATTTTAAGTGTTGGATGCAAATTTTAACTGATAGTAAAAAAATTGAGCCAGTTTAAATAAACTATTTTTAATCCCTTTTAAAAATTATTAGCTATCAGCTTTAATACCTGGCTGAAATTGGGTGCAGCCCAACTGATGGTTGCATCCTTTTTAAACCAAGTCATCTGTCGTTTGGCATAATGTCTTGTACTCATTTTGATAGCTTCGATGGCTTGTAGCAGCGAAATCTTTCCAGCAAAATGATCAAACAATTCCCTGTATCCTACTGTTTGTAAGGCATTCAGCTCTTGGTGGGTAATTAGCCCTCTTACTTCGTCGACCAACCCCTGTTGCATCATTTGATCCACCCGACTATTGATTCGTTGATACAACGCTTCTCTAGGCAGCTCCAACCCAATTTTTAAAATTGTAAAATCTCTAGTTTGATTCTTTTGTGTTTGAAATTCGGAAATTGATTTTCCCGTGGATGTTACGACTTCCAATGCACGAATCAACCTATGTGGATTGAGTATTTCCCCTTTAGAAAAATAGATAGGATCATTTTTTTTAACTTCCATCTGAAGCCACTCCAATCCTCCCATCTCGTACTTATTGATAATATCCGCTCTGATGCCGGGCAAAATAACTGGTACCGCATCAATGCCACTGCAAAAAGTTTTTACATACAATCCTGTTCCACCAACTACTACAGCCACATCATTGGTTAAAAATATTTCCTGTACTTTTTCAAGTGCATATTTTTCAAATATCGCTGCATTTACATTTTCATGAATTGAATGGGAATTGATAAAATAATGAGAAACCGCTGCTAATTCATCCGCAGAAGGTTTAGCTACTCCAATAGTCAATTCTTTATAACACTGACGGCTATCTGAAGAAATAATTTGGGTAGAAAAATGTTGGGCAATCAAAATAGCAAGGGCCGTTTTGCCAACAGCAGTTGGCCCGGATATGACAATACAGGTTTTCTTCATAACGCAACCCTAACTAACTGATAATTGGTTAACTGAAAACTGATAATTTTTTAAATTAAGATAGCCGTTGTTTTCATTGATCCTATTCATATTTCCAAAGGTCAACAGGAAATTATTATACAATCCATTATCAGCATTTAATATTGCTCGGCAGTATCTTCTTCGGCTGAATCCTCGTCATTTTCAGTGGCATTACCGTCTTCATCTTCTTCACTGAATCCTTGGAGCATCGCTGCAGCATTCAAGTCATATTTTTCCTCTACTTCTGCCAACCGGCTATCCACTAATCCCTTAGTACCATATTGAGATGGAGCGATCCCTTCGGAACGAATACAAGCCGGATAGGTGATCTTTTTATTTTCTTCCTTATCTACCTGTATCAGCTCCACCATAAAAGTCCATAACTTATTAAAATCATACACATAAACGAACTTTTGGTTGGGGTCTTTTATTTCCGAGCCCATCGTAACCTCCGTCATCAAAAGCGGATCAACCTTATAGATTTTATCATCATATTTTTCTAGGGAAATCTCTCTTCCTCTCAGCCAGCTATCATTGCTACGATAAAAAGTAGCTTTGTGCTTACTGTCAAATTCATAGCCTTTTAAAATACAATTATGGAGATCCGAAAAATTTTGGGTATGCTTAATCACCACATCTCTATAAATACTTTCATCCTCTTCCCAATAAACCCTAAAACGTAGAATAGCCATAACACAAATTTAGTAATAAGTAATGATAAATTGCTCGGAAGACATTAGTTTAAAGGGCGAAATAAATCTCTTTTTCAAGGTATTGCCTAAAAGCATTTAAAATATGGATTACAGTCCAAGTTCAGCAGCCTTTTTAAGCATAAAATCAAGCGCCGCATCATAGTTATTGGGGATATCTCCATCCAAGATTGCTTCTCGAATTGCATTTTTTAAATCGCCAATTATTCTACCTGGAGGAAGGTTGAATCTTTCCATAATCATTTCTCCTGTAATAGGTGGTTGCCAGTTGCGTAATTGATCACTTGCCTCCACTTCGGCACAGCGTATCCTTACCATTTCAAAATTTTCCAAAAAACGTTTTACCTTTTGCTTGTTTTTGGAGGTGATATCTGCATTACAAAGCGTCATTAGAGCATCAAAATCTTCGCCTGCATCAAATAACAATCTCCGAATAGCAGCGTCCGTAATATTGTCTTTAGTAAGACTGATGGGTCGCAAATGCAATTCCACCAACTTACGCACAAACTTCATTTTTTCATTTAGTGGTAATTTCAACTGGCTGAAAATTTTAGGTACCATCCTCCCACCCAATACCTCATGCCCATGAAAGGTCCAACCGTGGCCAACTTCAAACTTTTTAGTTGCTGGTTTGGCTATATCATGCAATACAGCAGCCCATCGCAACCAAAGGTCATCGGTATGGTCGCAAATATTATCTACTACCTGTAACGTATGATAGAAATTATCCTTATGTCCCTTACCATCAATGTACTCAGCGCCTGCGAGGTCAACCATTTGAGGGAAAATGATTTTTAGCAAGCCGCTTTTATACAAAAGGTCAAAGCCAACGGAAGGCTTTTTGCAGGATACAATTTTATTGAGCTCATCCGCTATCCTTTCTCCACTAACGATCTTTATGCGGCCTGCGTTTTGCAGGATAGCAGCAAATGTTTTTTCTTCTATAGTAAAATTTAACTGCGTGGCAAAGCGGATTGCCCTCATCATACGAAGTGGGTCGTCACTGAATGTAATGTTGGGGTCAAGGGGTGTTTGCAATACTTTATGCTCAATATCGCTGATCCCATTAAATGGGTCGATCAAAGCCCCATAATTCACCTTATTCAAACTGATAGCAAGCGCATTGATGGTAAAGTCTCGCCGGTTTTGATCATCTTCCAATGTACCCGACAGTACCACTGGGTTTCGGCTATCATGGCTGTAACTTTCCTTTCTGGCTCCCACAAATTCTATATCGATATCTGCTAGCTTTATTTGAGCAGTGCCGAAGTTTTTAAAAAAATTAACCACTGGCTTTGGATTAAATTGCTGGGCTACTGCATGTGCTAGTTCAATTCCATCGCCAATGCAAACAATATCAATATCCTTTGTTGGCCTGCCTATGATTTTATCTCGTACAAAGCCTCCAATTAAAAAACAGGGCATATCCATGGCTTCTGCAGCCGCAGCAATCTTTTTTAACAGGACCAATTCCTGATCCGAACAATGGATGTACATAGGCTGCAAAAATAAGCCCTAAGATCCATAAGTAATAGGAAGCTAATTTATTTGATGTCCCTAATTAATCGTTCAAAAACAGTAGTTTTGAGCAGGGAGATACCCAATTCGGTAACGCAGCTTCCTTTCGGCACTAATGTTGCCAATATACCCATCCAAAGAAAATAAACCGTCAAAATCAGTGATTTTGACATTTTGACCTTACATTAAAAAAAATATGAATAAAAACTTTTATTTACAGGGCCCTGAAGAAGAAATGGAATTTATGCCCATCATTCCACTAAATGAAGATGACAGCGATGATGCAGACACACTGGTGATTCCAAACGAATTGCCCCTACTGCCCTTACGCAATACAGTTCTATTTCCAGGAGTAGTATTACCCATTACTGTAGGACGAGATAAGAGTATAAAAGCGGTAAGTGAAGCATATAAGGCTGACAAATTGATAGGTGTGATAGCGCAAAAAGACAGTAGTGTAGAAGAACCCACTGTAAGTGATCTAGAAGAAATCGGTACCGTAGCAAAAATTGCTAAACTTATAAAAATGCCCGATGGTGGAACCACCATCATCATACAGGGAAAGAAACGCTTTAAAATAGATGAAATTACCTGCGAAGAACCCTATTTCAAAGCAAAGATTCAAACGCTGGAAGAAGAAGTGCTGAATAATGACAAGGATTTCAATGCGATGGTAGGCAGCATCAAAGATCTGGCCGGTCAGATTGTACAAATTTCGCCTAACCTTCCCAGTGAGGCAGCAATCATTTTGAAGAATATCGAAAACCCTGTATTTCTAATTCATTTTGTAAGCAGCAATTTAAACAGTGATATCAAGGATAAACAAAGGCTGCTGGTAATTAATAATATCAAGGCAAGGGCCGAATTATTAATGAACCTGATGCAAACGGAGCTGCAATACACGGAATTAAAAAATAAGGTTACCAATAAAACCCGTGCAGAACTAGATAAACAACAAAGGGAGTATTTTTTGCAGCAGCAAATGAAGGCCATCAAGGAGGAATTGGGTGGAGATAATGTAGCGGAAGTGAAAGAAATGCTGAAAAAGGCGGAAGGGAAAAAATGGCCTAAACCCGCTATGGAAATGTTCAAAAAAGGAGCAGAAAAACTCGAACGAATGCATCCTAGCACGCCGGATTATTCTGTTGTTTACAACCACCTCGACCTAATGTTAGACCTACCTTGGGAAGATTATACTCCGGACTCATATGATCTGAAAAAGGCAAAAAAAATATTGGACCATGATCATTATGGAATGCACAAAATTAAAGAGCGCATCCTGGAATATCTTGCCGTATTGAAGCTAAAAGGAGACATGAAAAGTCCGATCCTTTGTTTTGTTGGCCCTCCCGGAATTGGTAAAACTAGTCTGGGCAAAAGTATTGCCCATGCGATAGCCCGAAAATATGTGAGGGTAAGCCTTGGTGGCCTACATGATGAAAGCGAGATACGCGGACATCGGAAAACCTATATTGGCGCTATGCCCGGAAGAATTATTCAATCGATCCGAAAAATAAAAAGTAGTAACCCGGTGATGATTTTGGACGAAATTGATAAAGTAGGCAATGACCAACGCGGAGACCCCTCCTCTGCCTTGCTGGAAGTACTGGATCCCGAACAAAATAACTCTTTTTATGATAATTACTTGGAACTAGAATATGACCTCAGCAAAGTACTCTTTATTGCTACGGCCAATAATATCAACAACATTCAACCGGCTTTAAGGGACCGTCTTGAAATCATTGATCTGAGTGGATATGCAGTAGAAGAAAAAATTGAAATTGCCCGACAACATTTATTACCCAAGCAACAAGAAGCCCACGGACTCAAAGATGTAAATATCAAGGTAAGTGATAAAGTCCTTGAAAAGATCATAGAAGACTATACTAGGGAAAGCGGTGTAAGAGACCTTGATAGGCAACTAGCGGCAATTATGCGAAACCTTGCCAAACAATATGCTACCAAGGGGAAATTAAAACCCACCCTTACACAGATCGATTTTGAAAAGATTTTAGGAAAGCCAAGGTTTAGCAACGAAATGTACAAAATAGCCAATATGGCTGGTGTAGCCGTCGGACTAGCTTGGACCTATGTGGGAGGAGATATTTTATTTATTGAAATCAGTTTGAGCGATGGTAAAGGTGAATTAAAGATGACTGGAAACCTTGGAAATGTAATGAAGGAAAGCGCCTCCACCGCTTATACTTGGTTGCAGGTGAATGCGAAAAAATTAAACATTGATCCGGAAATGTTCAATATCAAAAATATTCACATACATGTACCCGAGGGGGCAGTACCAAAAGATGGACCTAGTGCCGGTATCACCATGATGACCGCTTTGGCAAGCGCATTTACCGGTAGGAAAATTAAACCCTACTTAGCCATGACCGGTGAAATTACCCTCCGTGGACAGGTATTGCCAGTAGGTGGTATCAAGGAAAAAGTACTTGCAGCTAAAAGGGCTGGCCTGAAGGAAATTATTATGTGCTGGCAAAATGAAAAGGATGTAATTGACATCAATCAGTTATTCATAAAAGGAATTAAATTTCACTATGTTAAGACAATGCAGCAAGTAATTGATATTGCACTGACTTAAAATAAGATAGGATAAAACGAGGTATTGGACCCAGTTTAAAGTAACAATAGAAGGAAAATTGATTCATTTGTTATTTCGAGGGTATTCAATATCTTCGCTTTCAGCTAAAAAAATTGTATGAAAATAAAAAAAATCATTCTATTCGCAATTACCGGTACGCTGCTATTTTCTTCTTGTGTAAGCAAGAAAATATTAAGAGCTGAGCAATTTCGCTATGTTCAATTGCAAACGGAACTACTTTCATTACAGGAAGTCTTAAATAACTGTAATAGCCTGACTTTAGAGAACGTCCGAAAAAGAGCTCTTTTGGAATCAGAAGTGGAAAGCCTTAAAAAACAAATGGGCTACCTGAAAGATAATAATAACCAGGCTTTAAAGCAACTGGAAAACTTATCGGTCATTTCAGGCACACAAGCTGAGAGCATTAAAAAATCACTCGACAATATCGGATCAAAAGATGCTTATATCCAAGGATTACAATCGGCGCTTAACCGCAAAGATTCTTTAAATCTAGCATTGGTTACCCATTTGAAGGGAGCTATTGGAAATTTAGCGGACGAGGATATTAATATCAAGGTAGAAAAAGGGGTTGTGTATATTGATATTTCCGATAAATTATTATTTAAAAGTGGTAGTTATGATGTAACTGACAGAGCTAAAGAAGTACTTGGAAAAGTAGCGCTGGTATTAAAAAATCAACCTACTATTGAGTTTATGGTAGAGGGACATACCGATAGTGTATCCTTTAAAAACACTCCTGTCCTCAATGACAACTGGGACCTAAGTGTAAAAAGGGCTACTACCATTGTTCGTATTTTACAAAAACAATATGGTTTAGACCCTTCACGTATGGCTGCATCTGGACGAGGAGAGTACAAACCGATTGCTGATAATACCACTACCGATGGAAGGGCTCTCAACCGCCGTACTAGAATAGTGATACTGCCTCAGTTAGATCAGTTTTTTAAACTATTGGAGCGATAATATTTATGTTTAACAAATTGTTATTTTTTTTAAAAAACCGATTGCCCCTAGGCAGTCGGTTTTTTTGTTTGATGCGCCCCTACTCATTTCACAGCATTTCTATTTTCTTTTTAACAGAATGTGTATAAATATGATTAACTAATATTAAAAGCAAATCAGTAAATTTGAAATAGAAGTTTTTAATACGTTCATCCAATCACTTTACCTACACATTTAAACCCAACCTATTTTGACAGAAACAATTATTAACCTTGAAACCGTTAACCCAATTGAATTCTTTGGTGTTAACAATGGTAAACTTGACCTTCTTAAAAAAAAATTCCCTCTTCTAAAAATTTTAAGCCGTGGCACACAAATAAAACTGAGCGGGGCACCCGAGCAGGTGGTAGATGCCAAGGAAAAAATTAACCTGATCGTTCAATATATTGAGCGCAATGGACATATGAGTGAAAATTATTTCGACCAAATTATAGGTGGAGATGAGCAACAGGTAGTAGACAATTTTGTTGATCGAAATCCAAATGATGTACTAGTATTTGGGCCAAATGGCAAAACAGTGAGGGCCCGAACAGCCAATCAGAAACGTATGGTAACTGCTGTTGACAAAAATGACATCGTTTTTGCCATAGGCCCCGCCGGAACCGGAAAAACCTATACTGCAGTAGCATTGGCAGTTAGAGCGCTCAAAGCCAAAACAGTTAAAAAAATAATTTTAACTCGGCCTGCAGTGGAGGCTGGAGAAAACCTTGGATTTTTACCCGGTGATCTGAAAGAAAAAATTGATCCCTATTTACGTCCGCTTTATGATGCATTAGATGATATGATTCCGGCAGATAAGCTCGGTTACTATATGACTACTCGAACCATTGAAATTGCCCCACTTGCCTACATGAGGGGCCGAACACTCGACAATGCATTCATTATTTTGGATGAAGCTCAAAATACCAATGATGGACAATTGAAAATGTTTCTTACCCGCATTGGTGCCAATGCAAAGGCCATCATTACAGGAGACCCCACCCAGATAGATCTTCCAAAAAATATGCGCAGTGGTATTGATAAAGCGCTTCGAATATTAAAAAATGTAGAAGGCATTGCACATATCGAACTTGATGAAGAAGATGTAGTGAGACATAAGCTAGTGAAGGCTATCATCAAGGCATATGATAAGGACAAAGAATTTGACTCTGCCAATGAGCGGAGGTAATTTTAATAAAATCATCCACCTACCCGATGAATTTCGGATAGGTGGATGATCAATAGGGCCTTCAATAAAAAAAATCCCCAAAATGAAAAAAATATTCCCTTTTATTTGCCTTTCCCTGTTTTTGTACAGTTGCCAAAGCGAATTGTCAGATTCCCCCAAAAAAACCGTTACTGCCTTCATTGAAGCTGCCAAAGCAGGTAATATAGCGGAAATAAAAAAACAAATAACCCAATCTGATGTAGGCTTCCTTGAAATCGGCGAAAATATTCTTGCACAATTTGATTCTAGTGGATCCAATAGCATGAAAGATCAATTGGCAAAAGAGTTTTCTGCCCAAACTAAAGAAGCTACCATTGAAATAAAGGAAGATAAAATTGATGGAAATAATGCAACCGTAAATGTTACTTTTTCGAGCGATGGTAGAACTGAAACCCGCCCCTTTTCCTTAGTAAAGGAAGATGGCAAATGGAAAATTTCGCTCATTTCTACTGGATTGCAAAATGCTGGAGCCAAGGAGCAGGATATAAAAAAAATGTTACAATCTCACAATCTAGACAGTTTGAAGCAATCCATCACTAAAGGTTTACAAGAGCAGCTCAATTCAATCAATAAAGACTCATTAAAAAAAGTGATTGAAGATCGAATGAAAACAATTGAAAAGAGAATGAAAGTGGTAGAAAAATCGGATGAATTACCAAAACAACATTCATAAGATTATTTGACACATCCACAGCCTACAAAATAGCCAGTTTTTTATTTTGATTCTAACAAAGTTGTTTAACTTTAACTATGAAACGTACATTTTTGCTCGTAATTATTGGTAGTATGGCTTTAATCAGCTGTAATACTGAAAAAAAAATTTCTAACACGGACATAGAAGTGGCAAGGGGATTTATAAAGGACATTCTTGAAAATAATTTTAAAGATGCCGAAACTTTTGTTTTAAAGGAAGAAACCAATCACCAGTATTTTGAATTATTCAAAAAACAATATGAATCAAAAAGCAAGGCAGAATTGGAAAACTATAAAAACGCAGATATTATCATTAACGAAATCAGCCCTATAAACGATTCCGTAAGCATCATCAATTATTCTAACTCATTCAAAAAAGATAAAAGCAATAAATTGAAAATGGTTAAAATTAACGGACAATGGATGGTTGATTTGAAGTATACATTTTCAGGAAACTTGTAAAATCGTCACATGATCCGAAATATTTTACTGATTGGTTTGGGAGGCGCAATAGGCAGTATGTGTAGATATGGAACCAGCTGGGTGATTGGTACAAAAAGCTTTCCCCTAGCCACTTTGCTGGTCAATATTGCCGGAAGCTTTATAATAGGATTAATAATGGCCTACTGCCTTAAAAATGAATCCTTTTCTGATAATTGGAAATTATTTTTAACCACTGGAATATGTGGGGGCTTTACTACTTTTTCTGCCTTTTCACTTGAAAATTTGCAATTGCTTCAAAACGGGAAATTTGCAATGGCTGCCTGTTATACAGCAAGCAGTTTATTGATAGGAATGGTAGCTGTTTGGGCAGGATTCAAACTGATCAGTGGGTAAATGAACAATTCAGCAAATAGCTGCCTTCAATTCTCAATCACCGCAACAATCAATAAAAATAATGTACGTACTCCACCCCTGGCATGGCGCCCACTTCGGAAAAAAAATCCCTCAATTCGTCAATGCACTGATTGAAATCCCTCAGGGTTCTAGGGCGAAATATGAAATCGACAAGGAAACAGGTTTATTAAAGTTGGACCGAATTATTCACTCCTCCTTTCACTACCCTATCAATTACGGTTTTATTCCACAAACATTGGGGCATGATGGCGATCCGCTGGATATTTTGGTTATGTGCAGTGAAAGTATTCAACCTCTGTGCCTTGTAGAAGCAACTGTAATTGGAAATATGCAGATGATCGATAATGGCGAACGGGATGATAAAATAATAGCCGTTGCCACACAAGATCCCACTGTAAACCATCTTTCGAATATAAATGAATTACCTACCCATTTCATTGCGGTACTAAGAAATTATTTTGAAAATTACAAGGTCCTAGAAAATAAAGTAGTAGAAATAGATGAATTTCAGAACAAGGAAACTGCTTTTGCAATCATCCAAGAAGCCATTGAATTTTATAAAGTGAAATTTAACAAAAATGGATAACTCTGTTCTAAATTAGCTGACAAATGAAGTATTATTTCAATTGATAGTTTAGTTATTAGCTAACATACAAAGAAGATTAAGCTTCTCAAATTACAGCTCCAATCGCATTGGCCATTTCAAGCTTTACAACTCCAACCAATTCATTTTAACAATCGACCCCTGAATTGCGCTTCTAAAATGCAAAATTCAACCTATTTTTTGCTGGTAAACGATTGTTTTGAACTGAAGGGATTCAATTTTTTCGCTGCCAATCTGACACAATAACAAGATAATTGCTTATTTTTGATCCCTAATTTTAAGAATGGATACTTTATTAACGATAGAAAATAAAATACACGATGAGGCGCGGCAGGGTGAGGCTTATGCCCCAATTATTACTAGCCAAATCGAGTTCAAAAAACTTTTTTTTATCGAAAGTTATGGCTGTGCCATGAATTTTGCTGATAGTGAAGTAGTGGCATCCATCTTACAAAGCAATGGGTATGGTGCTACCAAAAACTGCGAAGAAGCAGATTTGATACTGGTAAACACCTGTTCCATTCGGGAAAAGGCGGAAGCCACTGTTCGCAAAAGACTAACCGAATTCAAGAAACTAAAAAAACTCAATCCGGGAATACTAGTAGGTGTTTTAGGCTGTATGGCAGAACGCTTAAAAGAAAAATTCTTACAAGAAGAAAAGCTGGTTGACCTAGTTGTAGGACCAGATGCATACCGAACCCTACCCGGCCTTATTGAAGAAGCTGAAACTGGTCAAAAGGCTGTCAATGTACTTTTAAGCAGAGATGAAACCTATGCAGACATCTCACCTATCCGACTGAACAGTAACGGAGTCAATGCATTTGTCAGTATCATGCGTGGCTGTAATAACATGTGTTCGTTTTGCGTAGTCCCATTTACTAGAGGAAGAGAAAGAAGTAGGGACGTAAATAGTATTATTGAAGAGTGCGAAAATCTATTTGCAGAGGGATATCGGGAAGTCACCTTATTAGGACAAAATGTGGATAGCTACCATTGGACAGCCGCTGACAATAGCATGCAAGAAGTTGCCGTAACTTTTGCAGCTTTATTGGAAAAAGTGGCATTGATCTCCCCTCTGCTGAGAGTGAGGTTTAGCACTTCGCATCCAAAAGATATCACTGATGAAGTTCTGTATACTATTGCAAGACATGAAAATATTTGCAACTACATCCATCTCCCAGTTCAAAGTGGTAGTAGTAGGGTTTTACAATTAATGAATCGTACCTATACAAGGGAATGGTATATCGCCAAGGTAAATCGCATTCGCGAAATTATACCAGGTTGTGGATTATCCACTGACATGATTACTGGTTTTTGTACTGAAACAGATGAAGACCACAACCAATCCATGAGCCTGATGGAATATTGTAAGTATGACTTAGCATATATGTATTTTTACAGTGAGCGGCCTGGAACACT
Source organism: Ferruginibacter sp. (assembly GCA_044357815.1). Taxonomy (GTDB): domain Bacteria; phylum Bacteroidota; class Bacteroidia; order Chitinophagales; family Chitinophagaceae; genus Ferruginibacter. Next base: position 15,615 of record JBIKOV010000034.1, read on the forward strand.
TGCCGCAAGAAGATTTGAAGATGATATTCCCGAGGCTATCAAGAAAAAAAGATTGCAAGAAATGGTTGACCTTCACCGCATTCATTCCCTTCAAAGTATGCAAAGGGATATTGGTAAAACTTGCAAAGTATTAGTGGAGGGGTTTTCTAAAAAAACGCAGAATGAATTACAAGGAAGATCGGACCATAATAAGGTGGTGGTATTTCCAAAAGCTAATTTCAAAAAAGGGGATTATGTAATGGTTAAAATTGACAGCTGTACTGCAGGAACCCTCATTGGAACTGCTATTGTCGAGTAAATAACGCTATAATACTTTACTTACTTCCATTTCCTAGGAAATGGATATCGACAGAAGCAAAATGAGGATTTTATTGTATATAAATAAATAGTCATATTTAAATTATATTAAATAATTTTATCATGTCATTGGAAATAATTTTTAAATAAATCTACTCACTCCTCCAAAGGAAGTGAAGGAAATTACATTATGGACTTACAATCAATAAAAAATCGCTTTGGCATTATTGGCAATTCCCCCGTACTTAATCGTGCTTTACATGTTGCAGCCCAGGTAGCGAATACAGATCTGAGCGTACTAATAAATGGAGAAAGTGGTGTAGGTAAAGAAGTTTTTTCGCAGATTATTCATGCACTGAGTGCCAGAAAACACAATCCTTTTATTGCAGTAAACTGTGGTGCTATTCCCGAAGGCACGATCGATTCTGAATTATTCGGACATGAAAAAGGATCTTTTACCGGCGCAATGGACAGCCGCAAAGGATATTTTGAAACGGTAAATGGTGGCACTATTTTTTTGGATGAAATTGGGGAACTTCCACTGGGTACCCAGGCCCGGTTATTACGTGTACTGGAAGCTGGAGAATATATTAGGGTAGGAAGCAGTAAGGTTCAAAAAACGGATGTGAGAGTAATTGCAGCTACCAATAAGGAGCTGCTGGAAAGCACCCAATCGGGCAGATTCAGGGAAGATCTTTATTACCGTTTAAATACTGTTCCAATAAGGGTTCCTTCACTAAGAGATAGAAAGGAAGACATTCCCTTATTATTTAGAAAATTCGCAGCAGATTTTTCAGACCGCTACAAAGGAGCTCCTATCCAGCTGGATGAAGAAGCAAAAGCATTACTCATGACTTACCCCTGGCCTGGAAATGTTAGGGAACTTAAAAATATCGCTGAACAGATTTCCGTATTATCAAAAGAAAAAAATATTTCAGCAAAAGAATTAAAAACCTTTTTGCCGGAAAATAATTTTAATCGGCTACCCGTATTGGTTGGTGGAAAGGCGGCACTCAGTCAGCAGGAATTTGCTAACGAAAGGGAAATTCTTTACAAGTTGTTTTTTGATATGAAAAAGGATGTGAATGAGCTGAAAAAAATGTTTTTTGAAATTTTACAAAATCCTGGGATGGCTCAAAATATTCCGATGTACAATAATAATTTGGATGGCATGATGCCCGATCATAAACCCTCGGTTTCCGCTGGCAATTTTGGTCAGTCGAACCAAGCTGTTTTTATTAATCAAAAGGCAGACGACATTCACCACCATGAAGCGATTGAGGAATCGCTGAGCATAATGGATAAGGAAAAGGAGTTAATCATAAAAGCACTTAAAAAACATAAGGGCAAACGAAAAGACGCTTCCTCTGATCTTGGAATAAGTGAAAGAACCTTGTATAGAAAACTGAAAGAATATGACATCGAAGATTAAAATAGACAAAGTTCAATCCCCTAATGGAAATAAAAGTCAATTTAAAAACATTCTTTTTAGATTGCCCCTAAGTATATTATTGATTGCTGTTTTTAGTTTTGCTACCTGCAAATACTCTTTCAAAGACACTTCTCCTATTCCATTAGAGGTTAAAACATTTCGGGTAAATTACTTTGAAAACAAAGCACGATATGTTAATCCACAACTGGGACCGCAACTAACAGAAAAGATGAAACAAAAGGTAATTGGAAGTACTCGCCTTCGCCAAACCAATGATGACAATGCGCACTATGATATTAGCGGATATGTTTCGGATTACAATGTCAGTACCAGTGGTATTTCGCGAAATAATGCCAGTACTAACCGACTATCGGTTTCCTTTCATTTGATTTTCAAGAATTCTCTCGATGAAAAGAAAAATTTCGAAACCGACCTTTCCAATAATTTTGACTTCCCGGCTACACAAAGCCTGGAACAGGCTCAAACTGCGTTGTTTCCCGAGATTATTAAAAATACGGTGGATGGCATGTTCAATAAAATATTTTCTAACTGGTAAATTATAAATTGATTTATAATTTGCTGAGGAAGCATTATTAAATTTATCTTCGGACTATGGGTAACAGTGATTTACTTTTTGAAACAATATTTAAACGAAAATTATCCCCCACGGATAATAGAGCCTATTTTACCCAGATTGCTGCAGCGCATCCCTATTTTTCGATTGGGCAATTTTTTCTGTTACTCCAAACCGAAAAGCAATCAGCTGACTATGCCAAACAAGCTGCCAAGACAGCTATCCTTTTTAATAATCCGTATTGGTTGCAATTTCAACTGCAGGAAACGCTGTCACCTACGCCTGATTTAACGATCACTCGGGTTTCTACAAATACCATTTCACAAAAAATAGCACTTGAAGATTCAATACCAATTGAAATAAAACACGATTTTTTAACTAGTATTCCTATTGAAACGCCGGTGGCTGAAATGCCTAAGGAAGTTGACTTGAGCAGTACCCCTCAAAGCTTGAATGAAGTAACCCTCATACCAGCCAGCCACTTTAATGAAGGAAATACTCCACTAGAAAATGACGAAGATTCAGAAGATGAAACTCTTCCAGATCAAATGATTGCGCCATTTCAGTTTAAATTAAATATCAACACAGCCGATATAACGGAAGACAAAATTACATTTGAACCTTTACACACTTCCGATTACTTTGCCAGTTTAGGTATCAAATTAAGTGGTAGGGCATTGAATTCGGATAAGCTGGGCAAACAATTAAAAAGCTTTACAGAATGGTTAAAAGATATGAAAAAATTGCAGCCGGATCAAATACCATTACAAAGCGACCAAGCTGATTTATCCATTCAGCAATTAGCGGAAGCTTCCAATTTGGAGACGGAGGTAGAAACAGAAGCAATGGCAGAAGTATTGGTCCAGCAAGGAAAGATAAAAAGAGCGATAAACGTATATAAAAAATTAAGTTTGCTCAATCCCTCCAAAAGTGCTTACTTTGCAGCCAAAATTGATCAACTAAAAGAACATTAATATGTTAATTTTATTCGGAATATTAGTTATTATAGCCTCGATTATTTTAGGTTTAATCGTGTTAGTCCAAAACCCTAAAGGTGGAGGATTATCGGGCAGTTTGGGTGGATTCAGCAACCAGCTGATGGGTGTAAAGCAAACTACTGATGTGCTTGAAAAAGGCACTTGGGTATTTGCGGGAATTGTGGGTATTTTATGTGTCATTTCACCGGTTTTCATACCAAAAACTGCAGGTGGGTCGTCTAAAAATGACGAATTAATCAATAAAGCACCCATTACGGCTCCCCAACAATCTATCACTACTCCTTTACCAGGCGCAGTGGATACTTCTAAAAAGCCATAAATTATTTTATAGTAAATTTATCCACCTCGTCAGTTTTGACGAGGTTTTTTATTTTAATTTTATGAATTATTGAAACGCATCCTATTTTATGGCTAACAAAAATAAAATAACCCGAATAATAACCCGCTCTATATTGTTGGTTGTATCGGTAGCTATATTTTATTTTTTTAGCAGTGATACTGATTTTAGTGAAAATAAAAAGGTTTTTTATATAAAAACAAATAGCAACGTACATGAAGTCATTGACAACCTTGTTGCTGAAGGAATTGTCAAAAACCCTACAATTTTTCAATGGGTAGCAAAAATAGCAGGCTACGAGAATAATATTCGACCCGGAAAATACTTAATTGAAAAAGGGTCAAGTATCTATTCAATTGTAAAAAAACTTAGGCGGGGAAATCAAACTGCCATCAACCTAGTCATCAATAAACTAAGAACCAAGGAAGATTTTGCAAAAAAAATTGGAGATAATTTCGAATGTGATTCCGCAAATTTTATCGCCATTTTAACCAATAATGATTTGCTAAAAAAATACGAACTCGATAGCAATACAGTGATGACCGCTGTTATTCCAAATACCTATCAGATTTTATGGAATACCTCGGCGAGTGGGATTTTAAAAAAGCTACAGGACCAACAGGAACTATTTTGGAATGATGAACGAAGGAAAAAGGCCAACGCCCTACACCTTAGTCCAATAGAGGCATACACGCTCGCAAGTATTGTGGAAGAGGAAACCAATCAGGAAGCCGATAAGGGAAAAATAGCCAGTGTTTACCTAAATCGGCTGAAGATAGGAATGAATCTCGCTGCGGACCCTACCATTAAATTTGCCATGAGGGATTTTAGCCTAAAAAGGATTTATTTTAAACACCTCCATTATCCATCACCCTACAATACCTATTTGAATGCAGGTTTGCCTCCGGGTCCAATTTGCACACCATCTACCAAGACCATCGATGCAATATTGAATTCACCTCCTACATCGTTTCTTTTTTTTGTAGCAAAACCAGATCTGAAAGGATTCTCAAATTTTTCAACTACCTATAAAGAACACTTGCATTTTGCTAAGGAATATCAGCTGGCATTGGACAGCTTTATGAATTTAAAACACCCCCCTAGTAAATCATAGTAATCAAGATCAATTTGTTTGTTTGAAAAGATTACTTTGTGGTTGCAATCAACTGGAAAAAAGCGCCTGATGACAAAACTGGAACGTATCATATTAACCCAATTCCCCGTAGCATTTATTTTACGGAAGACAAAACACTGGTACCTGCCGGGTTTTGAAGGTGTTCCGTTGTATGATGTAATCAAATTTTTTTTCAAGCAGGTTAAAACTGTTGGCCTTACTGAAAGAGCTTCCGCGATTGCCTATAATTTTATCATGGCAATCCCCCCCTCTTTCCTTTTTTTGTTTACCCTCGTACCCCACCTTCCCTTTATTTCTAAACGAAGTATTAAAAAAGAACTCCACAGTCTGATTCTGGATATAATCCCTGCAAAGGTTCACAATGAATACTTAATAAGATTCGTAGATTCTT
>JBIKOV010000203.1:0-5967 GCA_044357815.1 Ferruginibacter sp.
TGTTGCAGATGGTAGATGAATGCAGACTTCATATGGTACAATTGCATGGAGATGAAACACCTCATTATTGTGAAAAGTTAGCCGATTATATTTCCGTGGTTAAGGCATTTCGAATCAGCGAAACGGATAATGTAAACTGGCGAATTAAGGAATATAAAGATGTATGCGATATGTTTATGTTTGATACAGAGGGTGCAGGATATGGGGGAACTGGAAAAAAATTTAATTGGGATACGTTAAAGGATATTGTAATAGGCAAACCCTATTTTTTAAGTGGTGGTATTGAGCCGGTGGATGTACAAAAATTAAAGGAATTCGAATCAAGGCCAGAGGCCAAGGGGTTATTTGCTATTGACATCAATAGTAAATTTGAAATATTGCCGGGTGTAAAGGACACTGACCTGATCAAAAACTTTACCAATCAGTTGTAATTATTAAAATAAAAAATCAATGAATATCAAAGTATGTGGGATAACGCAGCTCAAGCAATTGCAGCAGTTAGATGGTTTAAATATTGCTTTTGCAGGTTTAATCTTTCATAAAGGTTCACCTCGCTATGTGGTGGATAAAATACCCAAGGAAGCACTGCAGGATACCGATTTTGATCTTAAAAAAGTAGGCGTATTTGTTAATGAAGGGTATGATGAAATTATGCAAATGGTTGACGATTATGGATTGGATGTAGTACAGTTGCATGGAGATGAAACACCAGAATTGTGTGAGCAGTTGTCAGAAGACGTAGAAGTGATAAAGGCGTTTTCCATAAGTGACAAAATAACTTCGGTAGATAATATGATTGTAGACTACGATGATGTTTGCGATTATTATTTATTTGATACGGCATCGAAAACAGGACAGGCAGGCGGCACCGGTAAAAAATTTGATTGGAAGCTGGTAAGTAAAAGTAAAATAGAAAAACCATTTTTTTTAAGTGGTGGAATTAGTGTGGATGATATTGCAAAAATAAAAGCATTTAAACATCCAGATTATTATGGGATTGATGTGAATAGTTGTTTTGAGAAAAGTCCGGGAATAAAGGATATGGCTTTATTACTTCAGTTAAAACAAGGAATGAAATAATTTTTTTAAAGCAAATTAGATTGGGTTTTTAAAAATGATTTATGGTCACCGTAAGGAATGCGCTTGATAAAGATCTGCCGGCAATGCTGGAAATATACAATGAGATCATCCTCAACACGATGGCGGTATGGCACGAGGAGCCACATACCCTTGCGATGAGAGAAGAGTGGTTTTTATTGAAAAAGCAACAGGGGTTTCCAGTATTGGTAGCTGAATCGAAGGGTTTGATTTTGGGTTTTTGTACCATTGCAACTTTCAGGCCTTGGTCGGGGTTTAGATTTACAGTAGAAAATTCAGTATACGTACGGGCCGAAAGTAGGGGCCAAGGGGTTGCTAAATTATTATTGCCTCCGTTGATTGCTGCAGCCAAGGAATTAAATATTCACGCAATGGTTGCCGGTATTGAAGCAACCAATGCAGTAAGTATTGCAGTGCATGAGAAATTTGGTTTTATAGAGGTGGCACATTTTAAGGAGGTAGGATATAAGTTTGGAAGATGGATGGATCTGAAATTTTTAGAGTTGATTTTGTAATATTTTTTTAATCGATGAAACAGAAGTGCATTGATTTTTTTATAGCAGTATCGACTTTTCAAAAGGTGATATTTTAAGGGAATAAATTTTTAATAAAATGATGACAGTACAAGAAAATAATTTTTCTGTTGATGCGCATGGATATTACGGAAATTTCGGGGGTGCTTTTATTCCTGAAATGCTTTATCCCAATGTAAAGCAACTTCAAGAACAATATCTACAAATAATGAGTGATCCTAGTTTTCAGGAATCATTTCAGCAATTGTTAAAAGATTATGTGGGCCGGCCTACACCTTTATTTTTGGCTGAAAGGCTGAGTAAAAAACATGGGGCTACTATATATTTAAAAAGGGAAGACCTTTGTCATACGGGTGCTCATAAGATTAATAATACGGTAGGGCAAATACTGCTTGCAGAGCGACTCGGAAAAAAAAGAATCATTGCAGAAACTGGTGCTGGTCAGCATGGAGTAGCTACAGCTACAGTTTGTGCGCTTAAGGGGTTGGAATGTATTGTATATATGGGGGAAAAAGATATTGAGCGGCAGGCTCCAAATGTAGCCCGTATGAAGATGTTGGGTGCCAAGGTGGTACCTGCAGTAAGCGGAAGTAAAACCTTAAAGGATGCTACCAATGAGGCAATCCGAGACTGGATCAATAATCCGGTGGATACCCATTATATTATTGGGAGTGTAGTAGGCCCTCATCCGTATCCCGATATGGTAGCAAGGCTTCAAAGTGTAATCAGTGAAGAAATAAAAAAGCAGTTGCTTGAAAAAACGGGTAGTTCGCTTCCTACGCATGTGATAGCTTGTGTGGGTGGTGGCAGCAATGCCGCTGGCGCATTTTATCATTTTCTCGATGATCTATCGGTGAAACTAGTGGCAGTGGAAGCAGCAGGTTGTGGTATTAACAGTGGAATGAGCGCTGCAACTACCCAATTGGGTAAGCCGGGTATTTTGCATGGCAGTAAGAGCCTCTTAATGCAAACCGAGGATGGACAGGTGGTAGAACCCCACAGTATTTCAGCAGGGTTGGATTATCCGGGAATAGGACCATTACATGCTCATTTATTTAAAAGTGGTAGAGGTACATTTATGAGTGCTACGGATAAGGAGGCGCTTGAATCAGCTTTTGAAATTAGTAGAACAGAGGGAATCATTCCTGCATTAGAAACTGCACACGCTTTTTCAGTTTTGAAGGATATTCAATTTAAAAAAACAGATGTAGTTGTCATTTGTTTGAGTGGAAGAGGGGATAAGGATTTAGATACTTATATGAAATATTTGTAGTTTTCCTGTAATAAATTCAATCACAAAATCGACTTGAAATATCCAATAAATTATGAACAGAATTGATGCGCTATTTAAGAAAAAAAAGCATTCGATATTAAATGTGTATTGCACTGCAGGCTATCCTCATTTGAACAGCATGGTTGAGGTACTAAGTTCATTGCAAAATAGTGGAGCGGATATTATAGAAATCGGAATGCCTTATAGTGATCCTTTGGCAGATGGACCCGTGATTCAGCAAAGTAATATGATTGCGCTGGAAAATGGAATGAGTATTCCCGTACTTTTTGAACAGTTGAAAAACATCCGCGAAACCATTCATCTCCCTATTATTTTGATGGGATACATGAATCCAATTTTGCAATTTGGTCTTAAAAATTTTTGTGAAGCTGCAGCAGCGGTAGGGGTGGATGGAGTTATTTTGCCCGATTTGCCGATGTACGAGTTTGAAACTGAATATCAGCAATTGTTTGACCAATACCAGCTTAAATTTATTTTTTTGGTAACACCCGAAACTGGTGAAGCAAGGATTCGAAAAATTGATAACCTTTGTAGCGGGTTTTTATACGCAGTATCTTCTTCTTCTACTACGGGTAATAATAAGGCGATTGCCGACCAATCGGATTATTTTAAACGCTTGCAGGCAATGCAATTGAGTAATCCCATTCTGGTGGGTTTTGGGATAAAAGATAAGGCAACTTTTCAATCAGCCTGTCAATATACCAATGGCGCCATTATTGGAACAGCCTATATAAAGGCGTTGGAGCAATCCAATGACATTGATCTTTCTACTAAAGAATTCTTAAATATGGTGTTGGCGTAGTTCATTCTGAAAAAAATAATTAAATTACATGCTTAAATTAGTCAACATGAAGTATCTTTTATTTTTCTTTCTATTCATCCCCTCCCTATTGTTTGCTCAAAAGCAAACTACCAAAAAATCCCCTTCTCCTGCAAAACCATTGTTGGCTCCTGCTACATCAGGAACTTTAAAAACGGCAGGTGGATTTAATATTGAAGGATTAATTAAGGGGTTTCCAGATGGTACCACTGTTTCATTACTCAATGGACAAACTGGTGCGTCGGAGTCTGAAACAACTGTCAGTAAGAATAAATTTTCATTTAATGGAAAACTCGTTACCCCTGATTTTAAAATTATTTTATTTGATAAAAAACCTCCTTACATCACTATGTTTTTAGATAATAGTAAGGTGAATATCACAGGGGTAAAAGATTCAATAGAATCCGCTGTAATCACAGGTTCTGCGTCTCATACGGATTTTACAAAGCTCAATCAGTTATTAGCTCCATATCAAAAATTATTTTCTGAGAATTCGGTAAAAGATGCCCAGACGGTTGCAAGTGCAATGGCAGCAATAGAAAATTTTGTGGAAAGACAGAATGGTTCCTTCGTTGCTCCTTTGGCCGTTATTAGGTATAGTCAATTAAATATCGAAGCTGGTAAAACAGAAGAATTGTTTAAGCTCTTATCGGCAGAAGTGCGAAATACGCCCATGGGTAATTATGTTGCCCAGCAAATAGCCGATTCAAAAATAAATGCAATAGGCACTGTGTTAGCAGATTTTACGCAGGCCGATACAACTGGTAACCCAATTCGCCTTACTTCATACCGTGGTAAGTATGTATTGATTGATTTTTGGGCAAGTTGGTGCCGACCTTGTCGGCAGGAAAATCCTAATGTGGTGGCTAGTTTTAACAAGTATAAGGAAAAAATTTTACAGTACTGGGGGTTTCATTAGACAAAACCAAATCAGCTTGGGTAGAAGCTATTGCAATGGATGGACTTACTTGGGGGCATGTAAGTGATTTGCAGGGCTGGACAAATGCGGTAGCACAACAGTACCAGATAAGTAGTATTCCCCAAAATTTTCTGATAGGTCCTGATGGAATAATTATTGGTAAAAATTTGAGGGGAGCTGATCTGGAAAGAAAGCTGGAGTCAATTTTTAAATAAGCGGTTGCCTTATAGGATCTAGATATCAAGATGACATCTTTTTGAGTACCGCTTATTTATACTCTCCAAAAACTTTTCTTAATTCATCAGATATTTCTCCGAGCGTGCAATAGTTTTCCACCGCATTCAATACGAAAGGCATGAGGTTGCTACTGCCACTGGCTGCTTGATTAATTTTAAGTAAGCATTCCTGTACTTTTTTATTATCTCTTTTGGCTTTTAGTGCAGTAAGCTGATCAATCTGATCTTGGCGGATGCTATCGTTGATTTTAAATCCCCTGGAAGTGTTTTTTTTGTCGGATTGAAATTTATTGACACCTACGATAATTTTTTCTCCTGTTTCAATCTTTCGTTGATAGTCAAAGGCACTTTTTGCAATTTCATCTTGCATATAACCCTGTTCAATTGCTGCAACACTTCCACCCATCGCATCAATTTTTGTGATGATATCCCAAGCAGTACTTTCTATTTCATTGGTTAGGCTTTCTACAAAAAAACTACCGGCAAGTGGATCAGCGGTATCAGGCACCCCAGTTTCGTAGGCTACAATTTGCTGTGTGCTAAGGGCAATGCCAGCAGCTTCTTCACTGGGTAAATTGAGGGCTTCATCATAACTATTGGTATGCAGACTTTGGGTGCCACCCAATACGGCAGCAAGTGTTTGAAGTGCCACGCGGGTAATATTGTTCAGTGGTTGTTGGGCTGTGAGGGTAGCTCCGCCTGTTTGTGTGTGAAAGCGCAGCATCATTGCCTTTGGATTCGTTGCGCCAAGCCCTTTCATGATAATCGCCCAAATTTTTCTTGCAGCCCTAAATTTGGCTACTTCTTCGAATAAATTATTGTGGGCATTGAAAAAGAAGGAGAGTCGTTTACCCAGTGTATTGATATCCATTCCTTTTTCCAAGGCCGCTTTTACATATGCCTTCCCGTTACTTAAGGTGAATGCAATTTCCTGTACTGCGGTGCTTCCTGCTTCCCTGATATGGTAACCCGAAATTGAAATGGTATTCCATTTTGGGATTTCCTTTTCACACCATTCAAATATATCGGTGGTGATACGCATGGAGGGGGTTGGAGGAAAAATATAA
>JBIKOV010000035.1:0-20742 GCA_044357815.1 Ferruginibacter sp.
CCCCAGAGTGTACCCCAAAAAAAAGAAAGCCTTGCAATCAATTGATTTACAAGGCTTAACAATTTTCTATGCGGGCTGGACGGGACTCGAACCCGCGACCTCCGCCGTGACAGGGCGGCATTCTAACCAACTGAACTACCAACCCGTTTCCCTTCAAACTGCTTAAAAAATCACTACTGACTCAATGCCTTTTTTTTGGGATGGCAAAGATAGGTATTTTAATTTTTTTTACCCAAAACTTTTATTAAAAAATGTTTCCGCTTAATTTTACATAACAGTTACTACTTTCACCGACTAATAACTCATATTAAATTTGCAGTATGCCTGAATTAAAAAACCGTCAGTTCCTCGATTTTGAAAAACCTATCAAAGATCTCTATGATCAGATAGATCTATTAAAAGCAGCGCAGGAAAAAAGCAAAACAGATATGAGCGGTTCCATCGCTTCATTGGAAAAAAGAATCATTGAGACTAAAAAAGAACTCACCCAACAACTTACGCCTTGGCAAAAAGTTCAATTAAGCCGTCATCCCGACAGGCCCTATACCCTAAAATACATCGATAAAATGTGCAGCAACTTTGTTGAATTGCACGGCGACCGGAATTTTAAAGATGACAAAGCAATGGTAGGAGGTTTTGCCGATCTAGATGGCCAAACAGTAATGATCATTGGTCAACAAAAGGGAATCAACACCAAATCGAGACAAATACGGAATTTCGGAATGGCTAATCCAGAAGGATACCGCAAGGCCATCCGGTTGATGAAGCTAGCAGAGAAATTTAATAAACCAATCATTACATTGATCGATACTCCAGGGGCCTATCCTGGGCTGGAAGCAGAAGAAAGAGGCCAGGGGGAAGCCATCGCCCGCAATATATATGAAATGCTTCGGCTAAAGGTGCCCGTTATCTGCGTCATCATTGGCGAAGGGGCAAGTGGTGGTGCACTAGGCATAGGTGTAGGCGACCGCGTTTATATGATGCAAAATACCTGGTACACCGTGATCTCACCCGAAAGTTGCAGCAGTATCTTATGGCGCAATTGGGACAATAAAGAAAAAGCAGCGGATCAACTGCGTTTAACCGGTGACGATATGTTGCAATTCGGTTTGGTAGATGGTGTTATTCCAGAACCCTTTGGAGGAGCCCACTGGGACTATGATGAGGCCGCAGATATTCTAAAAAAATTCCTACTCCCCGTTATTGCAGAACTAAAAATGATCCCTCCCGAACAACGTTGCGAGCAAAGGATCGAAAAATTTGGAAAAATGGGCTTCTGGGACGAATTGCCCGAAACTGGCAAAACTGAACCGTTGACTCAATCATAATCTGCCGAAAGATCAATACTATTTTGGTTTTTTTTAGGCTGCCAACTCTAGACGCATATTGCGCTGCTATTGCATGGTTTGAAAATGAATATCCACCACCCTGCCTATTTATTAACATCCCTGTATAAGGCAACACCTTATCAACGGAGCAACTTATCTTTGAATAAACAATTACCGTTATGTTAAAAGTTGGTGTTTTTGGTGTGGGTCACTTGGGGAAGATTCATCTAAACAACTGGAAAGAAATTGAAGGGGTAGAATTGATCGGATTTTTTGACCCCTCGCCAGAAAACGCAAAAGAAGTAAATGAAAAGTACCAGCTAGCAAGCTTTGAAAATGCGGAACAACTAATGGACGCCTGTGACCTAGTTGACATTGTAGCCCCCACCACCGAACATTTTGAGATAAGCAAGGCTGCCATCACCAAAGGCAAACACGTTTTTGTTGAAAAACCTTTGGCCAACACGATGGACGAGGCAAGGGAATTACTCAAGCTTGCTAAAGAAGCCAATATAAAATTTCAGGTTGGTCATGTTGAAAGATTCAATCCTGCTTTTTTAGCTTTGAAAGACTATACCATCAACCCAATGTTTATTGAAGTGCATCGCCTAGCGCAATTTAATCCACGTGGCACCGATGTAAGCGTAATACTTGATTTGATGATTCACGATATTGACATTATCCTCAATCTGGTAAATAGTAATGTAAAAAATATTTCGGCTAATGGAGTGGCAGTAATGAGCGATACGCCCGATATAGCCAACGTTCGAATTGAATTTGATAATGGCTGTGTTGCCAACCTTACTAGCAGCCGCATATCAATGAAAAAAATGCGCAAAATGCGATTGTTTCAAAAAGACGCATACATTGGCATAGATTTTTTAGAAAAGAAAACAGAAGTTATCAAGCTCAATACTCCTGAAGATAAACATGTATTTACTTTTGACATAGAGACCAACAACGGCAAAAAAACAATCGCCATAGCCAACCCTACTGTAGCGGTGGGGAATGCAATCAAAATGGAATTGGAAGCCTTTGTAAATGCGATCATTCAAGGTACCGATACTCCAGTCACCATACTAGATGGATTTAGGGCGATGGACGTGGCGCACCAAATTTTGGAAAAAATCAATAACCAGCAATTAAGTTAATTTGTATAATGGATTTTATATCCATTGGCAAGCCACATTTTCAAAAATCACTCCAATAGAAAAACTTGCATATTGAAGAATATAGTTTTCAATCCTTGAGATATTTTATGGTTGGGTAGCTGTATTGATAATCCCCTCAGCCAATAATAGATCAACCGGTTGGGTGATTTTTATATTTTGCTCCTCTCCTTCAATCAAATGCACCTTCAATCCAAATGCCTCCACAACGGTGGCCTCATCAGTAAATTTGTCTTTATAATCAATGGTAAAGGCTGGTAACAAAATTTTACTGTGAAAAGTTTGTGGTGTCTGAACCAGCTTTACCCTATCGCGTTCAATAGCCTCGCTACCTTCTTCATTTACCATACGCACACTGTCTTTTGAAGCAGTAACAGGTATAGCAGAACCAAATTCAACCGCTGCAAGATAGCAACGATGAATAAGGTCAACTGATAGCAAACACCTAACCCCATCATGAACAAATACAATACTCTCTTCACTAACCAATTGAAGTCCATTTTGCACTGAGTGAAATCTTGTTCTACCACCGACTGTAATTTTTATACGATCGTAATCAAAAAATGCATCGATGATTTCCTGTCCGGCTGCAATATAATCTTCGGGCAATACCAGAATGATCTGCAGATCAGCGTAGGATCTTAAAAAAGCATCAAGGGTATAATACAGTATTGGCTTATTTTTTAAAAGTAAAAATTGCTTGGGCAAATTTACCTTCATCCTACTACCAATACCTCCGGCAACAATTATTGCGTATTTTTTCATTCCTGCAAATTTATAATTATTCGAGTAAAGAAAACACATACCATTTGTATACCTTTTTAAAACATTTCAAACTAAAATACCCACTATCCCTTCAATGGCCTTGACTTCCATGAAGAACTTGATAAATCAACCACAATGAAAATCCAATTTTTTAGAAAAATGGGGGATAAATATTTCAGAAAGCACTGAAAATGGGTATTTGCATTAAAAACTATAATTTTACATATGCCAAAAAGAAAAAAAAGGATTGTAATTAAAGTAGGGTCAAATGTGGTAGCCCAACAAAGTGGTGGGCTTGACTTAAGTAGCATTGAACAGCTTACCAACCAAATTAGTACACTCAACAAAAAAGGAATTGACATCATATTAATATCCTCCGGAGCAGTTGCGGCAGGAAGGAGTTTGATTACTCCCCAAAAAAAAACAGATGAAATCAGCAAAAGGCAATTATTTGCTTCGGTGGGCCAGATCAAACTAATTAATATTTATGCAGAACAATTTGCAAAACAAGATTGCTTATGCGCACAGGTACTAGTAACCAAAGAGGATTTTAGAGATCGAGAACATTACATCAACATGAAAAATTGCATTACTGTTTTACTAGAAAACAACGTAATCCCTATTTTGAATGAAAATGATGTTATATCTGTAACGGAATTGATGTTCACCGACAATGATGAGCTAGCAGGATTGGTTTCAGGTATGGTGGATGCCGACAAATTAATTATCCTTTCCAATGTAAAAGGTATTTATGATGGTTCCCCCACCAAGTCATCTTCTAAATTAATTCCCGTAATTGAATTTGGCGATACCGGATTTGAAAGCTTTATTACCTCCGAAAAATCTAATTTTGGTAGAGGTGGCATGCTAACCAAATGCAGTATGGCCAACAAAGTGGCCAGTATGGGCATTCCTGTTCAGATAGCCGATGGTAAAGAAGCAAATATTTTAATTGACATTACCAACAACTTACCCGTTGGCACTTTATTTAAACCGAGAAAAAATATTTCAAGTATAAAAAAATGGGTGGCACACTCCGAGGGCTTTGTAAAAGCTGCTGTGTACATTGATGAAGGTGCCGAAAAAGCGCTCCAATCTAATAAACCAACCAGCTTACTTCCAGTAGGTATTATAAAAATTGAAGGAAGTTTTAAAAAAGGGGAAATCATTCAAATTATCAGTAAAGTCGGCAAAAAATTAGGGGTAGGTAAAGCCCAATATCACTCAGAAAAAGCGGCTGAATTAATGAGCAAAAAAAACGAAAAAGCTTTGGTGCATTATGATTACTTATTCTTAAACAACGAACTAACCAAATGAGTAAAGGAAATCATTCACTGACTGATAATTTTAAAGCTGTTCAACAGGCAAGCAAAAAACTGGTTCAAATTAGCGGAGAAAAAGTAAAAGCTGTGTTAATCAGTTTAGCTGAGGCTGCTATTAGCCAAAGTGAAACCATTTTAATGGAGAACCAAAAGGATCTTGACAGGATGTCGACAGCAGATCCTAAGTACGACCGACTTCAACTTAGTTCCCAACGACTGCAGGATATTGCCAATGAAATTAGAAAAGTAGCCGCACTGCCAACCCCAGTGGGTATTACACTAGAGCAACGCACCATGGACAATGGTATGCACATCAGCAAGATTACGGTGCCACTAGGTGTAATCGGTGTTATTTTTGAAGCCCGCCCAAATGTAACTTTTGATGTATTCGCCCTATGTTTACGATCTGGCAATGCCTGTATTTTGAAAGGAGGAAGTGATGCAGCATTTTCCAATGTAGCGATTGTAAAGCTCATTCAGTCTGTTTTACAACAACATGGTCTTTCGGAAAACTGTATTGAACTGCTACCGGCCACTAGAGAGGCTACCACCGAATTATTGAATGCAGTGGGGTATGTAGATGTGATTATCCCCCGGGGAAGTCAGCAATTAATTGACTTCGTTCGCAAAGAATCAAAAGTGCCCGTTATTGAAACTGGTGCAGGAATAGTTCATGCCTATTTTGATGAAAGCGGCGATATTGAAAAAGGAAAATCGATCATTTTTAATTCAAAAACTAGAAGAGTCAGCGTATGCAATGCATTGGACTGTTTGCTACTGCATGCCAGTCAATTGAAAAACCTACCCGAACTAGTTAACGATATGGCAAATAAAAATGTACTCATTTATGCCGATGAAGCCGCCTATGGTGCATTACAAAATAATTATCCCTCCACCTTATTAATGCATGCCTCCGAAAAGCATTACGGAACTGAATTTCTTGACTATACCATGGCCATTAAAACAGTGCCAGACATTGAATCAGCTATCAATCATATTTCGCAACACAGCAGCAAACACAGCGAAACGATCATAGCTGAGAACCCTTCACATATTGAGCAGTTTCTTCAACAAGTGGATGCCGCAGTAGTGTATGCTAATGTGTCTACTGCTTTTACAGATGGTGCACAATTTGGCCTCGGCGCCGAAATAGGTATTAGCACCCAAAAATTACATGCACGAGGTCCGATGGCACTTAAGGAATTATGTAGCTATAAATGGATCGTTCGGGGCGATGGACAAGTAAGAGGGTAATCGCTATTTTTCTTTTCCAACAGTATAATTGAGCCAATCGTAAAATCGTTTGCGGTAGTAAGTTAGCTACGCAATGTAGTTTTGTATAATTTTTTGTACAATCAATTCCTCCCCAATCCAATGCATACATGCGTGATCTCCACGGTAACAAGCCTTATTGCCAAACACTGAACATGGCCTACACGCAAGATCTAATTGCACTATACTTTTATCTGGCTGTCCCCATCCATTAAAACCAGCGTAAGGATGGGTAGCACCCCATATACTCACCACAGGCACATTAAATAATGACGCAAGATGCATATTAGCAGAATCCATGCTGACCATTTGATCTAAATTGCTGATAATGGCCAATTCGTCTTTAAAGCAATACTTGCCAGCCACACTGAATGCTGAAAAAATATCCTTCTCCCACTGCTGTAAAATAGCCGATTCCAATTCTCCTCCACCAAATAGCAATACTGTGTAATTGGCTGCGGTTAACTGACCCACTACCTTTTTCATTTTTTCAATTGGGTACATCTTTTCTTCATATTGAGCGAATGGAGCAACTCCAATCACTTTTTTTTCAGAAGAAAATACGGATTGGAGTGCAATCGGAATTTGCTTTCTGAGATGGATGGGTCGAGCAAAATCTAATAGCACAGGTAAATCAATTTCCCTAAATACCGAAGCATATCGTTCATGCATAGAAGTAAGTGCAACAAAAACTTTCTGATCCCTGCGGGTAAGTGCTTTCTTCTCAGACCTACCCTTGTCAAGCGTAGCAACTGCCACTCCTTTCAACTTAAAAAATGCGGAAAGTAAATGAGTCCTCAAAACGCTGTGTAAATCTACCACCGCATCAAAGTTGGCAAGATTTTTAAGTGCTCGAAATAATCGAAACATTCCAAAAAATCCTTTATGCTGCCCCTTTAAATATGCTGGGTAAAATTGACATCTTTCTATATCCTCAAATAAAGGTTCCAAAAAAGAATTGGATACCACCGTTATCTGCAATTCGGGGTTTTGTTCTAATACATTTTTAATAACGGGAACCGTCATCGCCACATCACCCATGGAGGAAAAACGAATTACCAATATGTGCTTTGGAGTTTGCAAAATATTTCAAACAAATAAAAATGTACAAATTAAATTTCGTGTATGACAGATTTTTTGATGCTGGATTTATTTTACTATTGTAGCAGCTGGTTGAAAATTGCAGGCAACTGTAATTTTTAAGATGGATAATTTTACTGCTGGTATAAAACAGGATTAAGCTTAGGATCATTGTACATCTTCATTTGCTTGTACACTTTCATATACTTGTTTCCATTGGCAATATCCGCTAGCAGTTCATCGATCGATTTAGACAAGTCTACCCGCTGTTCCAACAGCACTGCCAATTTTTTGGAGCAGGCCATGATATGTTGCTCGGTAGCATTTTCACGGGTAACTTCCACATTCATATGATAAATCTTCAGCGCCAGAATTGACAACCGATCAATCGCCCATGCAGGACTCTCCGTATTAATCAATGCATTTACCTTAGGCTTTATATCAAGATATTGTTGCAAAAAATAGCTATCAATGTACTCAACCATATCTGTTCTCACTTGGTTGGATGCATCGATTCTTCTTTTTAATAGCAACCCTTCTTCAGAATCAATTTTCGGATTTCGAACAATATCTTCCAAATGCCATTGCACGGTATCAACCCAGTTTTTGGCATACAATAAATTATCAAATCCATTTGAAGGAAATGGATTACAAATAACCGCATCCACATTATCCAATAGATGATAATCACGAATACTGACATCAAAAATGTCGTTACAAACTTTACTTATCATTGTAATAATATTAATCCGCCAAATTTTTATTTCGAACTGCAATGTAGTATAAAGGAATACCAATGAGGGTAATAATGAGCCCTGGCCAAGTAAACTGCGGTTTAAATATTATCAACAGAATACAAAAGCTCACCCCCATTATCATATAGATAATTGGCAAAACGGGGTATCCAAAAGCTTTGTAGGGTCTTTCGGCATCAGGATATTTTTTACGTAAAATAAAAATTCCTGCAATAGTAAGCACATAAAAGATGACTACCATAAAAGAAACCATATCCAGCAAATCTCCATACCTTCCACTAAGGCACAAAATGCAAGCCAACGCACATTGGATCCACAAAGCCCACTCAGGAACAATATTTTTATTCAACGTTCCCGCCTTCTTAAAAAACAACTGATCCTTAGCCATAGTATAATATACCCTTGCTCCAGCTAGGACTAATCCATTATTGCAACCAAAAGTAGCTACCATGATCATGATGGCAATTATGACGGTCCCGCTACTTCCAAAAATAGCTTCGGAGGCACTCAGGGCAACCCGGTTGTCTTTTGCAAAAGCCAGCTCATGTAATGGAACCGTGGCCAAATAAACCACATTCATCAAGATGTAAATCAAAGTCACAATCAAAGTCCCTAAAAACAAACTTAGCCCGATATTTTTTTGTGGATTTTTTATTTCGCCCGCAATGAAAGTAACATTGTTCCAAGCATCACTGCTGAAAATACTTCCTACCATTGCACTTGCCATTGCTCCCAATGCAGAACCAATTAACAGTGGCTCAAAATTAATTGTACCGCCAATATTGGTTAGGTGCTGCATGGACCAAGGATTTTGCCAATTGGCGCGCCAAATCTCCCAATTAAAAGCAATAAAGCCCGAAATGATTAATCCAAAAAGAGAAAGCAGTTTGGCTGAAGTGAAAAACGTTTGAATTAGTTTTCCAGTCTGTATACCTCGCGTATTGATTAGGGTTAGGCAAATGATGAGTACAATTGCTACCAATTGGGCATAATGGATTTTGAGCCCAAGTACCGCAAATGTATTTACATCTTCCCAGGCAAGGGCAGGGAAAAAATATCCGGCAAATTTTGCAAATGCAACTGCTACTGCAGCAATAGTTCCAGTTTGAATGACCGCAAAAAAACTCCATCCATATAAAAAACCGATGAAAGGATTGTAAGCAGCTTTAAGGTACACATATTGTCCACCCGCCTTAGGATACATCGCACTCAATTCACCGTAGCTTAATGCGGCAGTCAGCGTCATAAAACCGGTAATAAGCCAGGCAGCCAATAACCAGCCGGCACTTCCCATATCTTTTAGCATATCGGCACTCACTATAAAAATTCCGGAACCAATCATGGATCCAGCTACAATCATGGTGGCATCAAATAAACTGAGTGATGGCTTAAAATTGGAATCTTGATTGGCTGTAGTAGACATTTTTTATTAAATTTTTTGATTACACATTAGGGTCATAAAAAAGCCCGTTCGTAAACGGGATTGAAGATAAATAAATTGATTGAAATATAAACGGCTTTGCTATTTCATTTTTTCATTCAACCCCTTTACAATTTCAGAAGTTATATCTAGCGAAGCATCCTTATAAAGAAAATAGTCCAGTCCTGTTCCAGTAGTAAAAATCATCGTAAATTTTTTATTTCTATTGTATTCTTTCATAAAGTCTTTTAGCTTACCCTGCATATCCTCCATCACCCTTGCGCCTTTTTCTGCCAATTGCTGTGACCTTTGCTGCTTTTGCTGTTCAATTTGCTGCTGTTGGGCACCCAGTTTTTCCTGAAAAGCTTCCGCCTCCTGTTGGGTAATCGACTTCCCTTTTTTTATAAATTCATCCCTTAGCTGGGTCATTTTTCGGTAAGCTCCTTCGTACTCACTAGCAATTACTCTTTGTTCACCCTCCAATTCTTTTTTCCGCTCCTTGATAAAAAACACATTGCTATTCAAAGAATCCAATTCAACGTAAGCAACAGAAATCCTATCGCACTTGGAAGTGTCATGAAATTTGGTATTAAGCGAGCTAAATCTAGAGGAAGAATTAGAGGTACCCGAAAAGTGTATATAATATAACAAAGCCACCGCAACTATCAATATCACATTCAAAACGATTGAAAATTGTTTCATCCCTGAAATTTTGTTCGCAGCAAGATAATAAGAAAGAAAGAGTTTACAATAATAATTTCAAAAGTTTTAGGAAAGCTTAACAGCCCATCCAATGTTTTGAAATGTTATTTACACTAAAAAACCGCAACATTATGGTTGCGGTTTTTTTAGTGTATTTTTTAATTACTTACTTCACTTCTTCAAACTCGGCATCAGTTACATTTTCAGTATTTGCACTAGCTTCTCCATGTGGTTGCTGAGTACCTGCTTCACCACCTTGAGGTTGACCATCGCCACCCTGGGTAGCTTTGTACATTTCTTCGCTAGCGGCGGTCCATGCTGCATTCATTTCTTCTACAGCCGGGTCAATTGCTGTAATGTCCTGCAATTTGTGTGCTTCTTTTAGCTTATTGAGTGCTGCTTCAATCGGTGCTTTTTTGTCAGCACTGATTTTATCCCCATATTCCTTGAGCTGTTTTTCTGTTTGGAATATTAAACTGTCTGCCTGGTTAATTTTTTCTATTTTTTCCTTTTCTGCCTTATCGCTGGCTTCATTGGCTTTGGCCTCATTCTTCATTTTTTCAATTTCTTCCTTGCTTAAGCCACTACCCGCTTCAATACGGATGTTATGGCTTTTTCCTGTTCCTTTATCCTTGGCCGTTACATGTAGAATACCATTAGCATCAATATCAAAGGTTACTTCTACCTGCGGTACTCCACGGGGGGCTGGCGGAATGTCGGTTAAATTGAATTTACCCAAACTCTTATTTTGATTGGCTAAAGGCCTTTCTCCCTGTAATACATGAATTTCAACACCGGGTTGGTTATCGCTTGCAGTACTGAATGTCTCTGATTTTTTAGTCGGGATCGTAGTATTGCTTTCAATCAATCGTGTCATTACTCCACCCATTGTTTCAATACCCAGGCTCAAAGGCGTAACATCGAGTAACAATACGTCTTTTACATCACCTGATAATACACCGCCTTGGATAGATGCACCAATGGCAACTACTTCATCGGGGTTAACACTCCTGTTGGCTTTTTTACCAAAAAATGATTCCACAATTTCCTGCACTTTAGGAATACGGGTACTACCCCCTACCAATATTACCTCATCAATATCATTGATGGTTAAGTTGGCATCTTTTAATGCCAACTCACAAGGTTTCAAACAGCGGGTAAATAAATTATCTGATAATTTTTCAAATTGTGCACGGCTCAACTTTTTAACCAAATGCTTTGGAACACCATCTACGGCAGTCACATAGGGAAGGTTAATTTCCGTTTCGGCAGAGGAAGATAATTCTACTTTCGCTTTTTCAGCCGCTTCCTTCAAGCGCTGCCATGCCATCGGGTCTTTACGCAAATCAATGGCTTCATCCTTTTTAAACTCTTCGGCCAACCAATCCATCAACACTTTATCAAAATCATCTCCTCCAAGGTGAGTATCTCCATTAGTGCTCTTTACTTCAAATACACCCTCTCCCAATTCAAGGATAGAAATGTCAAAAGTTCCACCTCCTAAATCGAATACTGCGATTTTTTGATCCTGGTTCTTTTTATCCATTCCATAGGCCAAAGCAGCGGCTGTAGGCTCGTTGATAATCCTACGTACGGTAAGTCCTGCTATTTCACCCGCTTCCTTAGTAGCCTGACGCTGTGAATCGTTGAAATATGCCGGCACAGTAATCACCGCCTCAGTTACATCTTGTCCAAGGTAATCTTCAGCAGTTTTCTTCATTTTCTGAAGCACCATTGCACTGATTTCCTGTGGGGTGTACAATCTGCCATCTATGTCAATGCGAACTGTATCATTGTCACCTTTTACCACTTTATAACTGCTATGATTGACATCTTCTGTCACTTCATTCCACTTATGCCCCATAAAACGCTTTACACTCATAATCGTGTTTTGCGGATTAGTGATCGCCTGACGTTTTGCAGGATCACCCACCTTACGTTCACCATTTTTTAGAAATGCTACAATAGAAGGCGTTGTACGACGGCCTTCGTCATTGGCAATAACTACTGGTTCATTGCCTTCCATTACGGATACACAGCTATTGGTAGTTCCTAAATCTATTCCAATTATCTTTCCCATGATTGATATTTTTTATTGTTCAATGTTGACATTCAATGATTGTGCCATTCGGTTTTGGGTGAAAAAATGGCAGACGCTTGGAGTTTAGGGGTTTAGAGGTTTAGAGGTTTAGGGGTTTAGGGGTTTAGGGGTTTAGAGGTTTAGGAGTTTAGGGAAGACTATTTACCTTCTTTTGTCGAAAGGGGTGCTGCTTTAAACGTATAGTTCTTTTGGCTTATATAACTAAATATAACTACAATCAAAGTGGTGATTAGTTTTGCTATGGTAGGATAGACAAAAAAATATTCCACTAATAATTTGATAAAAAAATAATTCATCAAAAGATTCATCAGTACAATTACAAAATACCTGAATAGTTGAATATGTCCTTTTAGGGTAGAGCCGGACCAGACTATATATTTAGACAGCAAAAAGCCGGTGGGAAAAGTGAATAAAAATGAAAATAAAAATGAGGCAATATGGGGTTGAAAAGCAATAAAACCCAACTGCACTATTTGCTTATGGAAAACAAAATTGTAGAAAATAAAAAAAAGTGTGATATCCAATGCCACATTGGCCCCTCCGCATGCAGCATACCGAAAAGTTTGCAAAGGGATCCACTTTTTAAATGGAGGATAAAAAAAATCAATCAATAATAAAATAGGATACTTAATCATACCTGACATTAACAACGAAGATATATAAATCTTGGCTTCTGGGAAACCTCAAAAAGCCCCGCTTGGTAGCAGGATATTTATACTATTTTAATTACTACAGCGTAAAACGTACAGAAAAGCCTCCCCAATTTCCAATAAAGCCATTTTCATCCTTGCTGCCAAATTCAAAAGATGGCTGCCAATCTACAGACAAATTAATGGGTGCTCCCTCTATCTTATAATCCATTCCTAACACCCCATCCACCCCAATCGAAGTACTACCCCCATATTTTGCATCATAAAATCCTACATGGGCACCAGGGCCCATATACCATTTCAACCCGTTCATAGCACTGACATCACCATGAATTTCGTACAACCCTGTTATTCGAAT
This sequence comes from Ferruginibacter sp., assembly GCA_044357815.1. Lineage (GTDB taxonomy): Bacteria > Bacteroidota > Bacteroidia > Chitinophagales > Chitinophagaceae > Ferruginibacter. Next base: position 12,923 of record JBIKOV010000035.1, read on the forward strand.
TCCTTTATTCCAAAAATAGCCCAGCCCCTCCAAGGCCGTATTTTCGTTGGTGAAATGTTTTACAGAGATTGCCCCAGGGTAAAATTTTACACCTACAGCGGTAGTGTAACTGGAAGTAGCATTAAAGGACGTCCTGTTTTGAGCATTTACCACTCCGAAGGAAAAGAGTAAAACAACAATTATTGATAATGCTAGCTTCTTCATCTGTAGTACGATTTGATTACTCCAAGGCTGGTAAAAATCGTGCCAAAACATTGTAAAAAAATGTTATATATTTTCCTTTATTAACTGTACATCTCCTCTTTCAAGGCTTTCACCCGCTCATCTACCAAGTATTCGTCATAAGTCATTAATCGATCAATCATACCCTTGGGGGTTATTTCAATGATTCGGTTGGCAACTGTATTCATAAACTGGTGATCATGGGTAGTTAGTAACACCACTCCAGGGAAAGTCAGCATACCATCATTGAATGCAGTAATACTTTCCAGATCAAGGTGATTGGTTGGTTCATCCAAAATAACCAAATTAGGATTCTGCAGCATCATTTTACTAACCATACACCGAACCTTTTCACCTCCACTCAATACATTGGTTTTCTTTAAAATTTCATCCCCGCTAAACAACATTTTCCCTAAAAAACCTCGTATAAAATCCTCATCTACATCCTTTGTTTGCGGTGGTACATATTGGCGCAACCAGTCCATTAAATTGAGGGTACCGGTGAAAAATTCGGTATTGTCATTGTTTAAATAAGCAGAAGTAATGGTAGTTCCCCATTCATACACGCCATGATCTGGCTGTACCCTTCCATTGATCACTTCAAAAAAAGTAGTTAGTGCTAATGGATTTTTACTTAAAAATGCTATTTTCTGTCCTTTTACTATATCAAAAGTAATATTACTGAATAAGGGTTTGCCGTCGAGTGATTTAGACAATTTCTCTACGTTGAGGATCTGATTTCCTACCTCTCTTTCGGGCTTAAAGATGATACCAGGATATTTTCTGTTACTAGGGGTGATATCCTCAAAAACGAGCTTATCCAACGCCTTTTTACGTGAAGTAGCCTGCTTTGATTTAGAAGCATTTGCACTAAAGCGGGCAATAAACTCCAATAGGTCTTTCTTTTTATCTTCCGTTTTCTTGTTTTTGTCAGACGCTTGTCTGGAAGCCAACTGAGAACTTTCGTACCAAAAAGTGTAATTTCCTGTATAAATTTTTATTTTTTGCTTGTCCACATCTGCCACATGCGTACAAACCGCATCTAAAAAGTGACGATCATGACTTACAACCAATACGATATTCTCGTAATCTGCCAGGAAATTTTCAAGCCAACTAATGGTTTCCACATCAAGGTTATTGGTAGGTTCATCCAATAGCAAAATGTCAGGATTTCCAAATAAAGCCTGTGCCAACAATACCCTTACCTTAATATTGGCACCAATATCCTTCATTAGCATTTGGTGCAAATCTTCCTTTACTCCTAGTTCATCTAAAAACTGGGCGGCATCACTTTCGGCGGTATAACCACCCATTTCGCCAAATTCATGCTCCATCTCTCCTGCTCTCATGCCATCTGCTTCACTAAAATCCTCCTTCATATACAAGGCATCCTTTTGTTGCATTAGCTCCCACATTTTGATATGCCCCATCATCACGGTATGCAATACACTCACTTCATCAAATCCAAACTGATCCTGACGCAATACAGCCATCCGCTCACCTGGGGAAATATGTACCGTTCCCTTATTGGGCTCAATTTCACCACTCAGGATTTTAAGAAAAGTTGATTTGCCGGCACCATTGGCCCCAATTACACCATAACAATTGCCCTTGGTGAAACTGATATTTACTTCATCGAATAAAACCCTTTTGCCATAGGCAAGGGTTACATTGTTTACACTTATCATAATATTAAAAAGTTCGCAAAGCTACCAATTGATTTTTAAATTTGTCCAATTTCGCCAATTTCTTATTCTGATGTACCTGATTTAAGCTGAAAAACGCAAGGATAGCAGAATTATTGCCTTGTAAAATCAGGGGATTATTGTAATAAATTCAATTCGCTATATTATTTTTTTACAGCATATAAATAGCCGACAATAACAAAGTATTCAGTCAAATATTGTCAGCCACTTTTTTGGTAAGCCAAGGAAAGGTATTTTTGCAGCATGTCGATAGCCAACTACTTACAAATAGGCGTGCTGAAAAGTTTAGCTAAATTATATGATCAGCCATTTACTGAAAAGGATTTTCAGATTAACCAAACCAAACCTGAATTTGAAGGCGACTATACAGTTGTATTATTTTCTTTGGTAAAATCACTCCGCTTATCCCCAGATGTAATCGGCAACCAGTTGGGCCAAAAGCTGGTAGGCGATTATCCCGAAATATTTTCAACATTCAATATCATCAAAGGATTTTTAAATTTGACCGTATCTGATAAATACTGGACCGATTTACTAGAAAACAACCATGCCGATAGTTGCTTTGGAAAAAAAGCCATGAATGGAAAAAAAGTAATGGTGGAATACTCTTCTCCCAATACCAATAAACCTTTGCACCTTGGCCATTTAAGAAATAATTTTCTGGGTTGGACCGTAGCAGAGATTTTAAAAGCCAATGGCTATGAAGTAATAAAAAGCTGTATCGTAAACGATCGTGGAATTCATATTTGTAAAAGTATGATTGCTTGGCAATTGTTTGCAAATGGGGCCACTCCGGAATCTACCCATACCAAGGGAGATCATTTAGTGGGTGAATACTATGTAAAATTTAATGATGCCTTTAAGGAGCAGGTAGCCCAATTAATCGCTGCGGGAAAAACAAAAGAGGAAGCAGAAAAAGAGGCCCCCATCATGAAGGCGACACAGCAAATGCTAGTGGATTGGGAGGAAGGAAAACCAGCAGTGATTGAATTGTGGAAGACCATGAACAGCTGGGTGTACACAGGCTTTGATGTTACCTATCAAAAAATTGGTAGCGACTTTGATAAAACCTATTTCGAAAGTAACACCTATTTGTTGGGGAAGGATATTGTACAACAAGGACTTGATAAAAAGGTGTTTTTTCAAAAAGAAGATGGTAGTATTTGGATTGACCTCACTGAAGACGGACTAGATGAAAAAATTGTACAACGCAAAGATGGCACTTCCGTTTACATCACACAAGATATTGGACTGGCATTGCAAAAATATGAACAATTTAAAATTGATCAAAGCATTTATGTAATTGGCAATGAGCAAAACTATCACATGAAAGTATTGCAGTTGATCTGCAAAAAACTAGGCATGCCTAATGCTGAAAATATTTTTCATTTAAGCTATGGGATGGTAGAATTAACCAGTGGAAAAATGAAAAGCCGGGAAGGCACCGTAGTGGATGCAGATGAATTAGTAGATGAGATGATTGCCACTTCGCAAAAGCTCACAGAAGAACTTGGAAAAGTAAAAGATTTTACGCCGGAAGAATTGAAAGACCTTTATAATATTATCGGATTAGGTGCCATGAAATTTTATTTACTTAGGGTTGACCCAAAGAAAACAATGGTATTCAACCCAGAAGAAAGCATCGACTTTCATGGTTTTACCGGCCCCTTTGTTCAATACACCCATGCAAGAATAAAAAGCATTCTAAGAAAAGAACTAGTGAATGGCGAAAGGCCAAGTTCGGACATTACAATAAGCAGCCATTTATTACCGCTGGAAAAAGAAGTGATTGTGCATTTTGAGCAATATCCAAGTGCACTTGAACAAGCCTGTGAAGAACACAACCCTTCAGTGATTGCCAATTATGTTTTTAATTTAGCCAAAACATTCAACGCATTTTATACAGCGCATTCTATTGGTAATGCAGAAACAGCTGAGAAAAAACAACTACGATTACAAATTGCTGGCATGACTGCCAATACGATAAAAAGTGGTATGCAATTGATGGGAATTCGGGTACCAGAAAGAATGTAAGGATTGCAAAATAGCCAAAATGAAATTGGACGTTTAAAAAAAACAGGAACGGATGATTTATTAGCTGCTGCAAGAAACTATAACATTTTTTTCAACCCTTCTTTAAAACTTAAAGGCCTAAAACCCAACTCATTTTTTGCTTTATCAATGATGAACCCAGTTTTGGCAGGTCGCTTTGCGGCTTGAACAAATATGGATGCATTCACTTTTTCAATCAAATTTTTATCCAATGCAAGGTATTCTGCGGTTGCCATTGCCATATCGTATGGAGTCAGTAACGCTTCGCCTGAAATATGATAAATTCCTTTTGCTTTATTTTCAATAGCAAGTAATATTCCTTTTGCTAGATCTTCCACATAGGTAGGTGTCCGCCACTGATCACTGACAACTTGTATTGGTTTACCCTGAGATAAATTATTTTGTACCCAGCTTACCATATTACTTCTGTTACCAACCAAAATATTCCCATATACCAATACCGTTCGAATGATACACCATGGCAGCTTGGCCTCCATTACTGATTTTTCGGCGCCCAATTTACTACTGCCATAATAATTAACAGGCCCCGGAAGATCCGATTCTACATAAGGTCCTGCTATTCCGTCGAAAATAAAATCAGTAGATATATAAATAAAAGCTGCTCCTGCAATTTCAGCAGCTCCTAGCAAAAAACGAGTGGCAGTAACATTGGTATCCCAACAGTGAATAGGGTTTTGCTCACATTCATCTGCTTGGGTAATGGCAGCAGTATGAATAATGATATCAGGACAATCCCCGGCAATCAAAGCAACCACTTCCACCCCATTGGTAATATCCAAGGAGACATAATTAAACCGATTGGAAGAATTAAATGGTAATCGGGATACCCCTTTTCCAGTTGCAGTAATAGTATAATTGGTGGAGTCAATCAACAGCTTTACAAGATGCTGTCCTAATAATCCATTTGCTCCGGTAATCAGTACTTTCATAAAATGAGGAGTATTAAATTAGAAAGTAAACAATGGTTAGCTGCCATGAGAAAAAAAATAAAAACTGATACATTAAATATATATTAATATGAGATACAAATGCAATGTACATTTATTTGTAATTTTATATTGATTAAAAACAAGTGGGCAAACTAATTAATATTAATAGTGTATTTTTGCATCTTTTTACGATCAGAATGTTTTTAAACCAGAGACAATATTCATTCAACTTATATATTAATCCTTTTCATTCAATATGAAAAAAAAAGTAACAAAGATTGGAGTACTTACTTCAGGAGGAGATGCCCCAGGTATGAATGCAGCGGTTAGAGCGGTAGTTCGAACTGGAATTTATCATGGGTTGGAAGTATTTGGAATTATGAGGGGGTATACCGGCATGGTTGAAAATGACATTTTTAAAATGGAGGGAAGAAGTGTTGCTAACATTATTCAAAGGGGTGGCACGATTCTGAAAACTTCGAGATGTAAGGAATTTTTAACACCAGAAGGTAGAAAAAAAGCCTACGGAAATTTAAAAAAGCTTGGAATTGATGGGCTGGTTATAATAGGAGGTGACGGAAGCTTTCGAGGAGCTCAAACCTTTAGCAACGAATATGATATTCCCTGTGTAGGTCTTCCTGGTACCATTGACAAGGATATTGCTGGCACAGATTTTACTATTGGATTTGATACCGCCGTTAATACCGCAGTAGAGGCAATCGACAAAATCAGGGACACAGCAGACGCGCATGACCGATTATTTATTATTGAAGTGATGGGTAGAGATGCAGGTTATATTGCTTTGCACAGTGGCATTGCCACCGGCGCAGAAAATATATTGATTCCAGAGCGCAAAACTGATATTGAGGAAGTAATTAAACAATTGGCTGAAAAAGAAAGGCGGCACAAATTGGTAAACCTTATCGTAGTTGCGGAAGGAGATGATTTTGGTGGTGCAGACGAGGTAGCTAAAATTATTACCCAACGCCTTCCTATGCAGGAAGTAAGGGTTTGTATTCTCGGCCATATTCAAAGAGGTGGCTCACCGAGTTGCTTCGATAGGTTAATTGCAAGTAGAATGGGATATTCAGCTGTTGAATGCTTACTGGAAGGCAGACACAATGTGTTTGTAGGAATGGTAAACAATCGCATTCACTTTACTCCGCTCAATGAAGCTGTTAAAAAGAAACAACGCATCAGTGAAGAATGGATGAAAATTGTAAAAATACTTGCCTCTTAATTTATTAAAAGCAATTATCCTATCAGGGATTCAATTATTATCCACTGTTCTTTATTATCCTTTATCTATCAAATAACATTAATATAATATCATGAGTAAAAACATTACAAAATACCTGCACCAGGACATGGATAAAGAAGCGGGTATTAACCATTCCATTAAGAAAACAAAAATCGTAGCTACCGTTGGACCAGCATGTTCTACCTACGAAAAATTACTGGAACTGGTTATTGCGGGTGTAAATGTTTTTCGACTGAACTTTTCCCATGGATCTTTTGAAGACAAGTCAGCTATTATAAAACACATTAGGGAAATTAACAGAACCCAGCCTTTTAACATCGCCATTCTAGGTGATCTTCAAGGTCCTAAATTAAGGGTAGGTGATCTGGAAAATGGCAGGATTGAATTAAAAGATGGCAATGAATTTATTTTTACGACCCAAAAAATCATTGGTAATGCTGAAAAGATTTACGTTTCTTATCCAAATCTTGCACAGGATGTAAAAGTAGGAGAACGGATATTTTTGGATGATGGTAAAATGGAATTGAAAGCGGAAGAAATTTTAAACGACAAAGAAGTACGTGTATCCGTAACCTTAGGCGGAATATTAACCCCTAAAAAAGGGGTGAATCTTCCAGACTCTGCACTTACGATGCCTTCATTAACTGAAAAAGATCTTGCAGATCTTGATTTTATTATTGAAAACGAATTGGACTGGGTTGCCCTCTCCTTTGTTCGTAAGGCCAATGACATCATTGATCTTAAAAAACGAATTAAAGATAAAAACAGTAAAATCAAAGTTATTTCCAAAATAGAAATGCCAGAAGCCCTGAAAAACATTCGAGATATCATCGTTGAAAGTGATGGCGTAATGGTAGCTAGAGGTGATTTGGGAGTTGAAGTTCCGGTAGAACAAGTTCCCATGATCCAAAAGGAAATCATTCGTAGATGTATGCGTAGGGCCAAACCTGTTATTGTGGCCACCCAAATGATGGAAAGCATGATGGAAAGAACTAAACCCAATCGCAGTGAAGTAACCGACGTTGCCAACGCTGTTTTGGAAGGTGCTGATGCCGTAATGCTGAGTGGTGAAACTGCTATGGGCGACTACCCTAAACTAGTGGTGGAAATGATGAGCAAAATTATTTTAGAAGTGGAACGCACTGCCTATGATTATGATCGGGATGATATTTTGACACCCCAGGCCCACTCTCCTTCCCTATTGAGTGATGCACTTTGTTATAGTGCCTGTAAACTTGCCCAAGACGTAAATGCGAGCGCATTGATTGGGATGACACTGAGTGGCTATACCGGCTTCATTTTAAGCAGTTATCGCCCTAAAGCACCCTTGTTTGTTTTTAGCAAAGAAAAGACGCTGATCAACCAGTTAAGTTTAAGCTGGGGAGTACGTGCTATCTATTATGCAGAGGAAGAAAACTTAGATACCATTATTTTTGATCAGGTAAATATTTTAAAAGAAAGAGGCTTTATTAAGTCTGCAGATGTAGTGGTAAGTACCGGTAGCACACCTACCAAACTTCATCTACCTACCAATACTATCAAAATAACTATTGTAGCGTAAGATCTACCAAAATATATTCTACCTGTAAAGTGAAATTGTAAAGGCCTCCCCCAACTGGGAGGTCTTTT
>JBIKOV010000204.1:0-5952 GCA_044357815.1 Ferruginibacter sp.
ATTTTCCCGAAAGAATGCTGGCTCGGCTTACACAGCAAATGGAGGTGGTTACATAGGCATTTTTAAAAAGAATTCCTTGATTTGCTATTTTATCCAAATGGGGTGTCTTTAATATTGAATTCCCCATCACTCCCAATGCATCCCATCTTTGATCATCCGTTAAAATAAAAATAATATTGGGCCGATGAGGAATATTATTTCCTTGCCCATTTACATTTCTGCAAACAATAAAGGAGCAGGTAAATAAAATTGATAAACGCAATAAATTGTACATGGCATTTAAATTTACACCGGTTGGCTATTTACAATAATCATTTGTAAATACTGGCCAATTATTTTTTCATAAAATCGTTTACATTTTCTATTGTCACTAATTTAAAAGGAATTAGTACTTCTTTTTTATCTGTCGGTTCTTTTTTAATCAGTTTAAGGGCAATATCAATTGCGCCTGCTCCCTGCCCCTTTGCATCCTGGTAAACCGTAGCATTTAATCTGCCAGCCTTGACCGCCTGGAGTGCATCAGCAATCGCATCAACACTTACTAATACAACTTTCGACTTTAGTTTTACTTGTTCTAGCGCTTGTAAAGCTCCCATTCCCATTTCGTCATTTTGTGCAAACACAGCATTGATTTTGCTTCCATAGGATTGGATCCAGTTTTCCATTAAGGTCATTGCTTTTGCTCTATCCCATTGAGCTGTTTGCTCTGCAATAATTTTTAAATTAGGATATTTTGCAACCACGTTCATAGCCCCTACACTTCTTTTTATTTGGGCTGCCTGACCCATATTGCCATCCATTATAACAACGTTGCCACTATAATTAATTAATTTTGCCAGTTGTTCCATCGCTATCTCACCAGCTTCCTCATCTCTTGATCCTACAAAAGCATCTGGAGTAGACTTGGTTTCAGAATTAACATTCACTATTGGTATACCTGCAGCTTTCGCCTTGTCAACAGCAGGTGAACTTGCTTCCACTTCACATGGATTTAGAATGATCGCATCCACTTTTTGTGAAATAAAAGTTTCAACTTGTTGTACCTGTTTTTCAGCTGTAAGTTGGGCATCCGTAATAATTAATTTTACATTTTTTTCTTTCGCTCTAGCTTCCATAGCATCTTTTACGTTCACAACAAATTCGGATTGTAAGCTCAACATACAAACACCAATCACTATTTCTTTTTTTTGATTCCGATTGCAACCTGATAAAGCCAGTGCAATAAAAATTATTAGTAAAGTTCCAAGTTGTATTTTTTTCATATCGTTTTTTATTTTTTTTGTTCGCAATTAATTTTTTCTGTCAAGCAGTACGGCACCGATTATAATTAACCCTTTTATAATTTGTTGGGAATAAGAGGTGATATTTAGTAAATCCAATCCATTATTAATTACTCCAATTATTAATGCCCCAACCACGGTTCCGATAATTTTACCTGCGCCACCCGAAAGGCTTGTTCCACCAATAACAACCGCGGCAATTGCATCTAGTTCATAAGCAACACCTGCATTGGGTTGTCCGGTAGTTATTCTTGAGGCTAGCACAATCCCTGCCAAACCCGCCAAGCCACTGCATATTATGTAGGCGAACATTTTGATTGAATTCACGTTAATACCCGAAGCCTTTGCAGCATTTTCATTGCCCCCAACTGCATAAATATATCTCCCGGTTTTAGTGTAATTCAATATTATTGAGGATAGTACAATAACACCCCCGAATAATAAGATGGGTATCGGGATATTTAAAAACTCTCCACCACCAATAAAATTAAAAGAATCTGAAAGGTTTGATACCGGCCTTCCGTCGCTCACTACTAATGCGAGGCCTCTTGCGATTGTCATCATGCCTAAGGTTACTATAAAAGCAGCCACTTTGCCCTTTGTAATGATTAACCCATTGATAACTCCTATTCCCAGTCCTATTAATAGACCAACCAATAAAGGAACTATCAGCCCATGTGTTCCCGGATGGGCAAAGCTTGCAGCTGCTACACCGGTTAATGCTACTACTGATCCTAATGATAAATCAATGCCGCCGGATATTATTACAAATGTAACCCCAATGGCTAAAATGCCATTGATAGAAGTCTGTCGCAAAACCATTACCATATTCTGTAGCGTTAAAAAATTTGGCGTGGCGATTGTCAGTATAATACATATAAATAATAAGGCAATGAAAATTCCATATTTTTTAAAGTAGAGTGCAATACTCGGTGAGTTTTCAATAAAATGAGTTGGACTTGTAAAGTTTTTAAAATTCATATAATTTCGTTTTTTTATACTACGCCATAGCATGTTTCATAATCAATTCCTGCGTTGCTTCAGCTTTGCTTAGTTCAACTTTTATAGCACCTTCATGGATCACTAAAATTCTGTCACTCATTCCCAGAATTTCCGTAAGTTCTGATGAAATCAAAATAATGGACTTTCCTTCTTTCACAAGCTGAGTCATTAGTCTATAAATTTCTGATTTAGCACCAATATCAATCCCTCTGGTGGGTTCATCAAATATAATAATATCTGCATCGTTTAATAAAACTTTTGAAATAACTATTTTCTGCTGATTACCCCCACTTAAAAAATTAACTATTTGATCGGGTGATGATGTTTTAATGCTAAGTTTTTGAATTTGTTCATCTACTATTTCATTTTCTTTTTTTAAATTAAGAAAAGGCCCATTTGAACATTTACTTAAACTAGAAATTGTGATATTATGTTTTACTGAAGAGCTAAGTACCAATCCAAATTTTTTCCGATCTTCACTTACTAATCCGATGCTGTTTTTTATTGCATCTCTAGGTGATCGAATGGTTACCTTTTTTCCTTTTATAACAATATCTCCTTTAATTATTTTTTTTAATCCATAAATAGCATTCACTATTTCTGTTCGGCCTGAGCCCATTAAACCAGCAATACCTAAAATCTCTCCTCTTCTTACATTAAAATTTATTTCTTTAAATTTTGCCCCTGTTAATCCAGCCACAGATAAAACAATTTCTCCCGGACTAATTTCTTGTTTATCAAAAATTGAACTGAGTTCCCTGCCAACTATCAAAGCAATTAATTGGTTATGGTCTAATTCAGATTTGTTACATGAGGTAATGTATTTACCATCCCTCATAATTGTAATGGTATCTGAAATTCTTAAAATCTCATCCATTTTGTGGGAGATGTATATAATTGCGATTCCTTGTAGTTTTAATTCCTCAATAATCCCAAACAAAATATCAATTTCCCTATTTGATAATGCGGAAGTGGGCTCATCCATAATGATGATTTCCGCCTTGTTAGAAATCGCCTTTGCAATTTCTGCCATCTGCATTTCAGCTATACTGAGTTCCTTCATTGCTTTTGTAACACGAACTTTTGACCCTAATTTATTCATGAGCAGTGCTGCACTTTTATTCATTTCCTTTTGATTGATCCAACCTGGAAATTTTGAAGTGGGCTCATTTCCCATAAAAATATTTTCAGCAATGCTTAGTTCAGGAAAGGGTAGTAGCTCCTGGTGAATCATGGAAAGCCCTGTTTTAATTGCATCATGTACGGAGGTAAACTTTATTCTTTCCCCCTTATAATATATTTCTCCTGAGTCTGGAGCGAGCATGCCGATCAAAATTTTCATCAACGTAGATTTGCCTGCACCATTTTCTCCTAACACTGCATGTACCTTTCCTCGCTCAATTGAAATTTGTACATTGTCAAGGGCCTTAACACCGGGAAAAGACTTGGATATATTTTCAGCCCTAAGAATGTACTGTTGGTTCATATCTATCAGTATGATTATGCTTTTTCTTTATTGAAAACGCTTGGTTTTGTTAGTATTTTAAAAATATCGAATCTTTATTTATTATTGGCGTTGTTAGCATTTAATCAATTAGAGCCCATCATTAAAAAAGACATATAAACCATCTTTTCCCGCAAGGATTAAATCTTTTCTTCCAGTATTGTGTAAATCAGTTACTGAAAAACATAATCCAGTGCCTTTTCCTTTTCCAAATACCCCATTGCTAATAACATTTTTTGTAAACGATTCACCATTCCATTTAAAATAGCAAAGTTCCATAGGATCATTGCTCCCAGGATCATTTCCATTATGGGCACGATAACGCTTTCCGGTTACCAACTCCATTTTTCCATCGTTATCAATATCTACCCATTCCATAGTATGATACTGCGAATGAAAAGGATCAATAGCATGTTTAATGAATTTAATATTTTTCCCATCCTGCTTTTGCTCATACCAATCAAGCCCATAGGAATGTCCATGTCCTACTATTAGGTCATTTAATCCATCTAGGTTAACATCTGCTACGATTATTGGAACACTTCCATCTTCATTCAATTTAAAATCAGCATGCAATTTCCAAGGTTGGTTTGCCTTGTCAACAGGGGCTTCTAACCAGCCATTGGAAACAATAAAATCACCACGTCCATCACCATTTATGTCGCCAAACCCTAATCCATGTCCTTGTTTTTCGGCTACTTTAGTAGTAAGAAATTCACCAGTAGATGGATTGTTTTTATCCCTTTTAAGGGAGTAGTAAATTAATGGATTACCTGGTGTATTGGGTACAATTTCATTAATGCCATCTCCATCTACATCCCAAGCGCGGGTACATTCAATATTTCCAGTAACAGCAATATTATGGAGTTTCCATTCCTGATCATTTCCAGGATTTTGTCTCCATTGCAGCGTTTTGCCAAACCAGCCTCCGGTAATAAAATCCATTTTTCCGTCTCCATTTACGTCAAGTGGAATGGTTGAAAAATCATCAAAGTATTCACTTACCCGTTCTACTTGGCCAATTAGGTGTCTTTTCAAATATACTGGCCCTTCATACCAGTAGCTACCAGATACGATATCTAAAATTTTATCTCCGTTTACATCAAATACGCCCACTGATTCTGCGCTTTCAGCTGCAATTAATTGCTGCCTAAATCTTAGCTGTGCAAAGCCTTGAAAAGAAAATAAGAAAATAATAAAAATGATTGCAAAAAAATAAATAAACTGCTTCATAGATTATTTTTAAAACGTAATAATAAATCGGTTGTCATTTTGTTTACAAAATGCATTCATCAGTTGATCGAAATCAATAAAATACTAGCAATTCTAGACTTGACTTCAAAAATTGAATGCTTTTATAAACAACCTAAACCTTTCCCATCCTTCATTTTTCAAAAACTGCATTTTGATTCGTTAAAACTATTGATTTTACTATACCCTACCAAAACTAAATCAGCATACAAATGCAATTTTTTGATCAATTAAATGCAATGATACAATTAGCGTAATAGTAAAATTGACTACCATCCAAATGGGATAGCCTGCAAGAATATTGATTTAGCCAAATAACTAGATAGATTGTACGAAGTAACTGGGGTTATTTGTTAAAAGAATAGTATTATATTTAACAAATTAATGGGCATTTTACAGTAAATAAAGAATTAAATGCCATTACTTGGTCAACATTGATATATTTTTAAATAAAAAAATGCAATTAACACATCAAAAATTACATATCGCATTTCTTATAAAAAATTCATGAAACAAATGACCATGCTTTCTTTATTACTGATCAAGCTATTAACTGCAACTTTTGCCCAATCGCCCAAGGAGCCTATTTTACCTCAAGTAATTACAACAAATGGAATACTAGAGGGTATGGAGGAGTCTGGAATAAGAAGTTATAAAGGAATTCCTTTTGCAGCACCTCCAATTGGGGGCTTCCGCTGGAGAGAGCCTCAGCCGGTTAAAAATTGGAAGGGTGTTCGCAAGGCTAACAAGTTTGGTCCGCGAGCAATGCAACGACCTATATTTGGTGATATGGAATTTCGTTCTGATGGTATTAGCGAGGATTGTCTTTACCTGAATGTATGGACGCCGGCGATTTCATCCAAAGCTAAACTACCTGTGTTGGTATACTTTTTTGGAGGTGGTTTCCTGGCAGGG
>JBIKOV010000036.1:0-20673 GCA_044357815.1 Ferruginibacter sp.
GTATTCAATGATACCATCCTCAACAGGTTTTTTACCAATGCAGGACTGGATAGGCAAATTGGATTGGAGTCGAATTTTAATTATATGGTCAACGACTGGTGGAGTAGTACGATTGGAGGAAATGTATACCGGTATCAGGTGACCGGAAAAATATTCAATGGGCTTATATCAGTGAATACCAGTAGTTGGGTATATAGTTTTAATAGTACACAGAATTTCACGCTGCCCAAAAATTGGGTGCTACAATTGAGCATTAATTATTTGTCTGAAAGGGTTACCGCACAAGGGGAAGATAGCCGTTTTTTGACACCCCACTTTACCGTAAAGAAAATGAGTACGGACAAAAAATGGAGCTTTCAAATGCAGTGGCTCAATATAGATGCGGGTTTTAAACAATCCAACCGCCAAAGGATTACCACCTATGGAAAGGATTTCTATAGTACTACTAATTATATTTATGAGCAGGATCAGTTCCAGTTTTCAATTGGATATACCTTGGCAAAAAAGAATCGAAAAATTAATTTGCCCACCAGTGAAATAGCTGAAAAGGAATTTTAGTAAAGTCCCTAAACTTCTAAACCCCTAAACCCCTAAACCTCTAAACCTCTAAACCTCTAAACCCCTATTAGCTCCTAACCCTTACACCCTTCGGATCATACAAAGGGCTTTTCACAATCGTTGCCTTGATCCAGTTGCCAAATACTAATACCTCGGCTTGGGTGCCGATGACTGTATATTCAATGGGTAAGTAGGCAAAAGCAATCGATGATTGAATGCTTGCGCCATAAGATCCGGTAGTAACTCGGCCCAAAATGGTATCATTGATTCTTACCGGCTCATTGCTCAATACGATTGCTTTTGGATCCTCTAATAGCATGGTTACTAGTTTTTTTGTTGGGTGGTGTCCCAGCAAAGCTTGCTTTCCAAGAAAAGTTTTGTCTTTGGCTACAGCAAATCCTAAGCCTGCCTCATAGGGCGTTTCATCCGGACTGATATCAAAGCCCCAATAGAGATAACCCTTCTCAGATCTGAGCGAATCAATCGCTTTGTATCCGCAAGCAACGATTCCAAATGGCTGTCCTGTTTTCCAAAGCAATTCCCATACTGCCAATCCATTGGCTGCATCGGTATATATTTCATAACCCAGTTCGCCTACAAAAGTTACTCTAACCAATTGTACTTTATAATTTCCAATGGTAGTTGCTCTCATGGATAAATAAGGAAAGGCCTCTGTTGATAGATCTTGCTGGGTAATGGCTGATAGCATGGTTCTAACAGTAGGGCCCCAGACTCCAAAGCAGGTAAGCGATGCCGTTAAATCACGGAGCACTACAGATCCGTCGGTTGGCAAGTGTTCTGTAAGCCATGACATGTCATGGCTATGCAAAGCGGTGCCTGAGATCATTCTAAAAGTATCGGAGTCTATTTGCGTAACTGTCACATCACTTTCAATTCCACCACGCTGGTTGAGCATTTGTGTGTAGGTAACTTGTCCGGGTCCTTTATTGATATGGTTGGAACATAAAAATTCTAAATATGCTGCCGCACCAGGTCCTTTAATTTCGATTTTAGAAAAGGAAGACTCGTCATAGAGTCCAATTTTTTCTCTGGTAGCCATGGCTTCGGTAACGATGGCAGTACTCCAGTTTTTGCCCGCCCAGCCGGTGGGTCGGAGTGATTCAAAATCAGCATTTTCATTTGATGCATAATAATTGACCCGCTCCCAT
Organism: Ferruginibacter sp.; assembly: GCA_044357815.1. Lineage (GTDB taxonomy): Bacteria > Bacteroidota > Bacteroidia > Chitinophagales > Chitinophagaceae > Ferruginibacter. The sequence goes on from JBIKOV010000036.1 coordinate 1,728, forward strand.
CCAGATTTTTCTCCAAATACCGCCTGGTGGTTTTTATGCCAATCGTATGCAGTACTCATCTTCAATGGCCTTCCAGCTTTTCGGTCATCACCGGGGTAGCGGATGTCGTAGTAGCTTTCATAGTTTTCCACCACTTTTGCCAATGTATAGGAAGGCGATTGGTATTGAGCACCAAATCTGCGAATGTCCATTTCCCAAAGATCCATGGTAGGTGCTCCATCCAAAAGCCATGCAGCCATTTCTCTTCCTACCCCACCTGCAGCTGCGATGCCATGGGCACAAAATCCAGCAGCAACAAAAAATCCTTTCACAGCCGATTGTCCCATGCAGAATTCATTGTCGGGTGTAAAAGCTTCTGGCCCATTGATTATTTTTCGGATAGGCGCATGCTCCATTGCAGGTACACGCATAGCTGAGTTAACAGCAATTTCTTCCAGTCGACTCCAATCTTCGGTCAGCAGTTTTCCATTGAAATCAGCTGGCACTTGGTCCAGCAATTGATCATTTAAGAAAGCGGGGGCAGATTGTCTTTCATATCCGCCCATCACCAAGCCCGCTCCATCTTCGCGATAATACACTAGGTTGTCGGGATCGCGTAAAGTGGGTAAGCGCGGCGTATTTTTATTCACCTCCCTGAATGCGGAAGTGACCATATATTGATGACTCATTGGTACGATGGGAACCCGAACTCCTACCATACGGCCTATCTCAGGAGTATATAGACCTGCTGCTGCAACAACCATTTCGGTTTCAATCATCCCCTTATCAGTGGTTACCGACACCACTTGGTTGTTGTGGGTAGTAATGGCAAGCACACGGGTTTGCTGCAATACTTGCACTCCCATTCTTCTTGCTTCATTGGCCAATGAATTACAAAGTAGGCTTGGGTCTAAATAACCGTCGGTAGGTAAATAGGTGGCAGCCAATACATGCTCAGTCGACATCAATGGGAAAAGCGTTTGTGCCTCCTCGGGAGTAATCTCTTCTAAGGGAAGACCAAATGTTTTTGCCCAGCCCACCTGCCTTTTTAATTCCTGCACCCGCTCAGGTGTGCAAGCAAGTCGAATACCTCCGCATTCTATCCAACCGGGATCGGTGTCTGGATTACTTGCTAGTTTTCGGTATAGCTCAGCACTGTACATCATCATGGAGGTAAGTGATACGGACCCTCTTAACTGTCCTACCAAACCCGCCGAGTGAAACGTGGAGCCACTCGTCAGCTCGCCGCGTTCAAGGATTACCACATCTGTTTCACCCCTCAGCGCCAAATGATAGGCTATCGATGCACCGGCTACTCCACCTCCGATAATTACAATTTTGGCACGTGCTGGAAAATTTTTCATTCGGTATTTTTTGTAAGGTTTTAAATATATGCTAGTAATGCGCTCCCTGATTTCACTGCTACGTCAAATAGTTTATTTCAATTTGCCCTATTGCTGTAATTATTTCAAACCTAATCGGCGACTTTCGGTTGGATTAACTCAAATATTGTATTCAAATTTCACCCAAAAGGGTTTTGATATATGAAAATATTAATTTTAGTACAGCATACCTAAATTTTTTTACCAATAATGATAGTTTTACTATACTTTCTGATGATCGCTAACTGGAAATAGGTTATTTATTTGGTTATGTGAAAATAAGCATTGATTCATTTATCCAGGATAAATTCATTGAATACATACTAATAATGAGCATTTTTAGAATGGGTATTGTTATTTTGAAAAGTATTCAGTCAATGACGTAAATTGTTGCTTGAATATATCAGACCAAACAGATTGTGCACGATTGGGTTTTGCAGAAAAAAATAAATCAACTAATATGAAAGGAATATCACTAGCATTGGCGATGATAGTAGCCCATTTATCGATGGGTTGCTTTGCACAAATTAAGGAGTTCAATAATTCCTTTTATTGCTTTGGAAATGCAATGAATCTTCCCAATGCACCTAAAATTTTTGAGCAACAAGCAGCGTTGGTAAAAAAAATTGGCTATAAAGCTATTTCGGGGAGTGGCGAAGAAAATTATTTTGAATTTAGAAAAGCCCTCGATCGCGAAGGATTGAGATTGCCCGAAATGTACATTGAATTAAACATTGATCAGGGGATTGTACATGGCGAAACAAAACTAAAAAAAATTATTAGGGATGCTAAAGACCGTGATCTATTAATTACATTTCCCATAAACAGTAAATTATATAGGAACAACCATTCAGAAGGCGATGTGAAATTAGTTGAGATACTTACTGAATTGGCAGATTATGCGGCGGCCTATCATGTGAAACTTGCTATCTATCCTCATTTTTCACTTTACTGCGAATCCATTGATCATGCTTTGAAAATTGCTACAATGGCCAGTCGTTCCAATATTGGGATAGTTTTTAATCTCTGTCATTTCCTTAAGGTTGAAGGACAGGAGCAAATCGAAGAAGCGGTAACCCGGGCCATGCCCTTTCTAATGATGGTTTCTATCTGCGGAGCTGATTCCGGCAGCACCAAGAATATGGATTGGAATAGGCTGATACAACCCCTTGGTTCTGGTAGTTTTAATACCTATGATTTCGTTAAACTGGTAAAAGATAAGGGCTATAATGGAATGTTTGGATTGCAGTGTTACAATATTAAAGTAGATGCCCAAGCGGCGCTTTCTCAATCACTAGATACCTGGAATAGTTTTAAAAGAAAGTATAGCGCTGAAAAGTAAAAGATATTGCGGGTAAGGTACTGTGCCCCTTTATAGTTTCAGCCAGACTGTCTATTAAATTCGTAAATATCTACTATGAAAACGTTCAAAAGGCGCTAATAATTTCATCAGATCCAAATAAATAAAAACAATGGCCAACTTGCACTTGGAATGGCTCCTTCAAAAAAAAATAGCAACTCATTAATACGTAACTGCAGAATAAACTGTATGTTTATAGCTGGTTTATATCTGTAGATACTTTTTATTCAAATTTCTAGTGGAAATCAGGCAGGAACCAATATGCATCAATTTCCTAATCAATCATTCAAGAAAAACTTTTTGAAAACATGAAACCAACTTCTCAAAAAAGCAGGCTTCGGTTCCTGCGAAATTCAGCAACAATTGTCGCAGGCTTCTCCATCGTGCCTAGGCACGTATTAGGTAGAGGGTTTATTCCACCTAGTGATCAACTTACAAAAGGCATTGTTGGAGTGGGCGGCATGGGTCGTGGACATATCCCTTATGCAGGAACAAGGGTAGTAGCAATTTGTGATGTGGATACAGTGCATTTGAAGCAAGCCGCGGGTATTATTGGCGGAGGAGTAAAAACTTTTCATAATCATCATGAATTGATTGCACTGCCTGAAGTAGATATTGTGCATATTGCCACTCCTCCACATTGGCATGGCATTATATCGATTGATGCAGCGAAGGCAGGTAAAGATATTTGGTGTGAAAAACCAATGACAAGTACTATTGGTGAGGGCAAGCGAGTAGTAGAAGCGGTAAAGCAATATGGAAGAATGTTTCGCCTTAATACCTGGTTCAGATTTTCAGATAACTTTTACGGTATGAAGAGTCCAGTGAAACCGATCAAAAAACTGGTGGAGTCTGGCTTGTTGGGGTGGCCATTAACGGTTACCGTTAGTAAAACAACCGGTTTCGATTGGAAATTTTATTGGGTAGGTAAAACACAGTTGGAAGCACAGCCCGTTCCTGAATCATTGGATTATGAAAGATGGCTAGGTCCTGCCCCATTCAAACCTTATCATGAACATCGCGTGCATTCTACTTTCAGGGGTTACTGGGATTATGATGGCGGCGGATTGGGTGATATGGGCCAGCATTATATTGATCCTATTCAATATTTTTTGGGTAAGGATGAAACCAGTCCAGTAATGGTGGAAGTAGATGCAGAGCAGCAGCATCCCGATGCCTGCGGTACTTTTCGGAAATTGACCTTTACCTATGAAGATGGTTGCAAGATCATTCTAGATGGAGAAGCTAAAGATCCTAATGCAGCATATATAGAAGGGCCTAAAGGAAAATTGTATGCCGGTTTTAAATCGGATATTCCAAATCTTGCTCAAAAATTGGCAATGATGCCTGACCCAGAACCGCAGGTAACCAATTTCTTGGATTCAGTGAAATACCGAACTCCATTTGCGTTGAACGAATCCAATGGATTTAGATCTTGCACCATTGTTAACATGGGAAAAATTGCATTGCAATTGGGTAGGACCCTGCATTTTAATCCAGCAACACAGGAATTTGTAAACGATGCCGAAGCAAATAGGTTGGTTAATCCACCGATGCGCTCTCCCTGGAATATTTAATGTATATAAAGAATGACCGGATAGTTTTACATCAAAATAAATGTAACAGCGATCCTCATTCATGTAATAAAAAAATAAAAACCAACCAATGAAAAAAATACATTTCATCCTCATTTTCTTAGTGGTTTCTTTTGTGAAACTTTCTGCACAAACGGATGCAGTAAATAGTACAATCCAGCATTTCCCATACCAGCATTTGGCCGATGCCAATGCTTCATTGAATTCAATGCAAACTTGGTCTAAAGGCGACTGGAAAAAACTACTCTCGCAGCTTGATGATACTGATTCACTAAGATTAAAGCCTAGTCTTGCCCTGAGTGCATACGTCCATTCTGTTGCATTGGATGGCAATCTAAAATCATCCACGGCTGCTACGCTTTCTTCAGCTCTCAAATATGTAAAATCATTTTATGGCCGTTCCTTGATTATACAGCATCTTGCATATCTGGGGGATGATGCTGCGGTAAAAACTTTGTCGAAGCTTTTGGCAGATGAAACTTTTGTCGGTAATGCTGCAAGGGCACTCGCTATCATTCATTCTGAAGTTTCTGTTGCGGCACTGAATAAATATTTAAAAAAGGCTGACGAACCCGCTCGTAAACATATCCAGGCAGCGCTGGATAATGTGAACTTTGTGTTGCCCGAAATAAAGTCTGCTCCTTTAGCAAAAAAAATAATTAAAAATAATGTGCAGCAATTACTTCAGCTGCAGGACCAGCTGGCTGCTTCTCCCAATCCTTTACAGAAGCAGCATATTCTTTCAGCTGCCGCTCATATACCCAGTTTTAATTCATTGATGATAGTGGGTCGTTCTTTGAGTGATCCAGATGTACAAGAGGAGGCGGCATTAATTATTGCGCGTATGGCACTTGCCGATAAGAATATCCGCGGAAAGGCTGTAAGGGAAGTATTGGAGCAAGCGCTTCCTCTGATTAAAGGAGCTGATAGTGCCTTTTTGGTTCCATTACTGAAAGCACATCTTGCCTTGATGCCTTACGATAATGGATTTACATCCATCTTCAATGGTAAGGATATTGTGGGTTGGAAAGCGCTTGTAGGCAATCCAATTGCCAGGTCTAAAATGTCGGCTGCCGAATTGCAAAATGCACAAAAACTAGCTGACGAAAAAACCAGGGGTGATTGGGTAGTAAAAGATGGATTGCTCATTTTTACTGGCCATGGCGACAACTTGGCTACTGAAAAGCAATACGGCGATTTTGAAATGTTTGTAGATTGGAAAATCACGGCAAAAGGAGATGCGGGAATTTATTTGCGGGGTAGTCCACAGGTTCAGATTTGGGATACCAGTAGAAGAGAAGTAGGAGCCCAGGTAGGTTCGGGTGGTTTGTATAATAATCAAAAAAATCAAAGCAAGCCCCTAGTGGTTGCTGATAACCCAATCGGCCAATGGAATACATTTCATATCATCATGAAGGGCGATAGAGTTACCGTATACCTCAATGGCGTATTGGTAACAGACAATACGATTCTTGAAAATTATTGGAATCGGAATTTACCCATCTTTGCCAAGGAACAAATTGAATTACAGGCCCATGGCACTTATGTAGCCTATCGAAATATTTATCTGAGAGAAATCCCAACCAATACTATTTCCATTTTGAGTGAGGAGGAAAAAAAGGATGGTTTTACCATGCTTTTTGACGGTACCAATATGGACCAATGGATGGGCAATACAGAGGGTTATCGGGTGGAGGAAGGTGTTATGGTAGTGCATCCCGATTTAGGCCATGGAAATTTGTATACTAAGGATGAGTATGCGAATTTTGAATATCGCTTTGAATTTCAACTTACTCCGGGATCAAATAATGGACTTGGTATTCGTGCACCTTTGAACGGTGATGCAGCTTATGTAGGAATGGAATTACAAATTCTAGACAATGAAGCGGCAATGTATAAGAATCTTCAACCCTACCAATACCACGGTTCTGTGTATGGGGTGATTCCTGCAAAAAGAGGCTACCTATTACCTACTGGAGAATGGAATAAGGAAGAAGTAGTAGTAAATGGAACCAAGATAAAAGTGACCTTAAATGGAACCGTCATTCTGGATGGGGATATCAAGGAAGCTTCCTTGAAAGGAACTGCCGATCACAAGGAGCATCCAGGATTACAAAGAACCACCGGTCATATTGGTTACTTGGGTCATGGAGATGTGATGCGGTTTAAAAATATACGGGTTAAAAAAATATAAATTTAATCGCTGCGATTAATATTATTTGAATACACAACGAAAATAAAAGTGGAAGCTGCTTACAGCTTCCACTCTTAATTATTTAGATCAATGGAACAACCTATTTCACTAGAGCAGGGGGATATCAATGCAAGCGAATTGCGCAAGGAATATTCTGAACAGTTAGATGCACAAACCAAACATTGGATAGCAGAGGATGCAAAATATTTTTTGCATCAAGCACTTAGTACCCCCGTGATGAATGTATTGGGCAAAACGGAAGGCCCCTACATTTATGATTTAAATGGAAAGCAATACCTCGATCTTCACGGCAATGGGGTGCATAGTGCAGGCTTCAGCAATCCAACAGTGATTAAGGCGGCGATTGAACAACTGCAACAATCTCTTGCGTTTACTCCTCGACGTTATACCAACATTCCCGCTGTACAACTTGCCAAAAAATTAGTGGAAGTAACACCCGAAGGGCTAGATCGGGTACTCTTTTGTCCTGGCGGTTCCGAGGCCATTGAAATGGCAATCATGCTGGCCAAACATATTACCGGCAAATGGAAAACACTTTCTTACTGGGATTCCTACCATGGTACGGGCTTTCAGGCGGCAAGCGTTGGGGGAGAGGAACATTTTTCTACTGGACATGGCCCGATGGTGCCAGGTGCATTTCATGTAGAATTTCCCAACTATTATCGAAATCCCTGGGGATGGAAAGATGAAGCAGCGATTGACGAAGCATACTTACGGCAGTTAAAAATTATTTTGCAGCGTAATCCAGATATGGCTGCGATTATCGGAGAACCAATTTCTGCAACACCCGTAGTGCCTTCCAAAAATTATTGGATAAGTGTACAAGAATTGTGCAAAAAATACGGTATGTTATTGATTTTTGATGAGATCATTGAGGGCTTTGGAAGAACAGGAAAATTATTTGCCTGTGAGCATTTTGTAACGCCAGATATATTAGTGCTGGGTAAATCCCTTGGTGGAGGATTGATGCCATTTGCAGGTATTGTTACCAAGGAAAAATACAATGTGTTGCAGCATCGGTCAATTGGCCATTTTACGCACGAAAAAAATCCGCTGTGTTCGGCTGCAGGAAAAGCTACTATTGAATATATAGAAGAACATGCATTGGTAGAAAATGCAGCCAATGTAGGCAGCTATTTGATGGATCAATTGCTTGCCTTACAAGAAACCTATCCGTTGATTGGAAATGTAGCAGGAAAGGGATTGCATATGGGAGTAGACTTGGTAAAGGACCCCATTACCAAAGAAAGAGCTTGTAAAGAAGCGGAGGCAATCATGTATCATTGTATGAAGGAGGGTATTGCATTTAAATTGATTGAAGGCAATATCATCACTATAAGGCCAGCTTTGACAATCACAAAAGACCATTGTGATTCAATCATTATTGCATTGAAGAATGCCTTTGAAAGCTTGCCCAAATCCTAAGTAGACGATAGCCTAATAATGGTTTTAAAAAAACTGCTTTGCAATTTATGTAGTGCCCATTGTTATAAATAGGTTGCTTTTGTGTAACAAGTCGCCACTCCCATTCCACCATCATTCGTCCTAAATGGCCATTCAATTCTTTTGCCTAATTTTAATGTATTAATTCTAGACATGAATAAAATTAAACCGGGTTTGGATATAATAATGGATGTGCTGAAAGAATCTCTAGCGGCTTATCCAACTTCTAACTTTGTAGAAAGCCTTTTATTTCAGTACCAAGAAAGGGGAAGCCTTAGCAAAAAACAACTCGAGGGCTTATACCAAAAGGCGACTAATGTGCCATCTCTGTCGCCCGGAAAATTAGCTACACTAGAAGCAATCATTTTAAAGAAGCCCAATCGATATAAATCACCGATGCCTATAGCGGCACCTCAAACGCTAAAAGACGATCTGCTAGAAAAAAGGGTCAATGATATTTTATCAAAATACCCTCAGCACAAAATGGTGTTCTTCATTAAAACAAAATTTGAAAATAATGAAGCTATTTCTACGTTAGAAAAATCGGAAATTGAGCGGCTCCATAAATTACTGATAAAATAACATCCGCCCAACTGCGCGGTGGAATGGTTAAAGGAAAACAGTATACCCAATTGATATAATTAAAAGAAGCCACCTGGAAATTTTCCAGATAGCTTCTGCTAAAAACGGAACAATATTGATTGTAAATGGTTAACTGAATATGCCGCCTTTTTTAAGCGATTGGGTTTCTTCACCAATCATAAATCCATTTTGATAAATCTGTATGGTATAATTTCCCTGTTGAAAATTTGCATCCGGCTTAAATGCAAATTCTACATTTTTCTTTTTTGCAGTTTCTACCTCAACAGGTACTTTGGCAGTAAAAGATTTATATCCATCAATTCTGGTGTTAAAAGTTCCGGAACTCTGGCCGTTAACAGTTAATGGTTTTCCATCGGGGTCAATTACTAAAACATATACATCTATTGTGCCAGCTGTTGCAATTCGGTTATCTACATCAAAACTAATCACTAGTTTGTCGATCCTTTTTGCAACGGTAGATATTTTTTCTTTCCCATTTTTTTTGATGTTTACAGGAGTAATTTGAATATTCGAAGCATTCAACGTGGCTGCTATATCTACTTTCTTTTCTAGCTCCTGTTTTACATTTGTGGTACTAGTAAGATCCGAGGTTAACCTTTCTTTTTCCATTGTTAATAAGGCTTTTTCGTTGGATAGGTTATCATTTTCTTTTGCTAACCGAACCACTTCTGCCTGCAAACTTTCTATCTTTCCATTTAACGAAGCAATTAATAATTTTGCTTTGGAAAGCTCACTGGCGCTAGCATTTCTTTTATTCAATATACCTCTGATTGCTAATTTCACTTTAGCAATTTCGCCATTTTTCTCAGAGAGCTTACTGCCCAAACTAGCATTGACGGTAGACATCGAGTCGAGTCTGGCAAGCGATGCGTCGAAGCTTTTTTGAATATCACTTTTCTCTTCATTTACTTTTGTTATCTGGGTAGCCTGTTGATGGATAACACTAGTGGATTTATTTTTGTCAATCATTAAATAGCCTCCCAGCAATATAATGCCGACTGCTAAAATTCCAATAACAATATTTTTATATTGTATTGCAATCGATTTTTTTTGTATGTCATTTGGCGAAAAATTATCTGTATTATTCATGATCGTATTTTTTAATTATTGAATGGTTGTAAAATTCCTTGGCGCCGAAAATAATATTCCCAAAACCGTGCCATTGTTTATTTTTCGCTTATGCAAATTTTATATCTGCGAAACTTTTCTGTAATTTAATTGGGATATCCTTAACTTTTCTAGCAGCTAAAATGAACTGGTTTATTTTACAAAAAAAGCAAATGTCGGAGTGTATTTTAAAATAACTCAATGATATACATTCGATTGTGAAAATTTAATTGGAGGAGTTTTACTAATAGATACACTATTGATTAGTAGCGGCGAAAACGTTTCCCTTTTTTGTAGTATCGGATGGGGTAAATATCCGGGGATTTAAAAAGTTTGTTGAACCAGTTTTTTACTAATTGAAATAGTGGGCCAGCATTTTTCTTGTTGATTTTTGTAGGCATGGATGCTGATTTATATTAATTGAACGGATAACTGAAATAAATAGTATTTCCTAGGCATTATTTTAATCTTTCTTTGTTATAATTTCCGCCAATTGTTTTGAAAGGAAACTCAAATTAATACCTGCTGCACCCTAGTTTTAATTCTTACTGCCATAGCTTTTTGTAGAAATTTAAAAAGATGTCAGCACAAACAAAAATTGCACTTGTAACAGGTGGTAGCCGTAGTTTGGGAAAAGACATGGCTACTAGTATCGCACTTAAAGGGATAGACGTTATCCTTACGTATCGATCCAATGAAGCAGTTGCCATACAAACTGTGCAGTCGATTAAGGCAATTGGCCAAAAGGTAGTTGCTATTCAGTTGGATATAACGGATAGCACATCAATTGATAGCTTTGTAAAGCAGGTATTGGAGAACCGTTTTTTGTCTTGATGGGGCCGGAATATGTTGGATGTCTGATTTTTTGATGTATGATATAGTGGGCGCTTTTTGATTTGATGGGGTAGGAATATGTATGATGGCTTATTTTTTGATGTCTGACGTAAATAAAAAAATCAGACATCATACATCAGACATCAAAAAATCAGACATCAAAAATCCCACCTCAAAACGAACGGTCTTTAGTAATCAATCACCTGTTCTTCCATTACTTTGGGCATAGCCCTGAATTCATATTGCTGGTTGCGAAGTTGTGGTTCAAAGCCAGCTTCTCGAATCGCATCTTGTATGCTTTTGCTGGTAAACCGATGGGGGGCACCCGCTGCGCTGACCACATTTTCTTCAATCATGATGCTACCAAAATCATTCGCGCCGGCATTGAGGCAGATTTGTGCAGTTTTCTTGCCAACCGTCAACCAACTAGCTTGTATATTTTTTACATTGGGCAACATGATACGGCTCATGGCAATCATTCGGATATATTCTTCGGCAGTGGTGAGGTTATGAACGCCCCTAATCTTGGATAGCAAGGTATCCACATCCTGAAATGTCCAGGGGATAAACGCTAAAAATCCTTTGGCATGTTCTGGCTTTCGGCTTTGCACTTCCCTTAATTTTACCAGGTGCTCAAATCTTTCGGTGATGGTTTCCACATGCCCAAACATCATGGTGGCACTAGTGGTAATGTCCAGCTTATGTGCTTCATGCATTACATCCAGCCATTCCTGACTGCCACATTTTCCTTTACTGATTAATCGCCGAACCCGGTCCGTTAAAATTTCAGCACCTGGTCCTGGTAAGCTGTCTAGCCCCGCTTCTTTCAGCGCCATCAAAACTTCGCGGTGGGTGCTTTTTTCTAGTTTGGTAATATGTGCCACTTCCGGCGGACCAAGGGTATGCAATTTCAAATTGGGATACAAGCTTTTTAATTCTTTAAAAAGACGGGTGTAATAACTCAATCCAAGGTCGGGATGATGGCCGCCCTGCAAAAGCAACTGCTCGCCACCAAAGCGAAAAGTTTCCTCAATTTTCTTTTTATAAGTTTCAATATCAGTAATATAAGCCTCTGCGTGACCAGGAATGCGGTAAAAGTTGCAAAACTTACAATTGGCGATACATACATTGGTGGTATTCATGTTTCGGTCTATGATCCAAGTTACCTTGCCATGGGGCACTTGAATTTTCCTTAACTCATCCGCCACGTACATTAGTTCTGTTAAGGGAGCATTTTCGAAAAGATATACACCTTCTTCCACCGACAAGTTTTCGAAGTTGAGCGCTTTTTTAAATAATTCATTTATATCCATAACACCGTTTGTAAATTAATAACAAAAGTACATCCATTAGGTTGTATATTTAATTTTTGCTTTATGAAGAATTTATTTTGCCTATTTTCTTTTACATTTTTGCTGTTGATAGGAAAGGGCCAGGTAACCCCTATCCGCCTTCCCGCAGCAAAATTCATTACTCGCTTTCCCTTTACAATGTATACCGGTGGTGTAATGGTGGTAAGGGCTAAGTTGGGGGCTATTCCTGATTCGCTGAATTTTATTTTAGACACCGGCAGTGGCGGAATATCACTGGACTCGGCTACCTGTAATTATTTTCAGCTACAACCTACTCCTTCCGATACCACTATCCGGGGTATGGGAAGTGAGCGCAAAGTGAGTTTTTTGTTTAATCAGCAGCTCCATTTTCCTGGGCTAACGATGGAAGGCCTAAATTTTCATATCAATGATTATGAAATGCTGAGCGGTGTATATGGTGAAAAAATAGACGGGATCATTGGCTATAGTTTTTTTAGCAGGTATATTGTTCGATTGAATTTTGACAGTTCTTTTGTTGAGGTATTGGAACCTGGCGGCTTTGCCTATCCAAAGCACGGTACGCTGCTTCGGCCAACTTTTACCACATTACCTATCGTAAAACTTACTTTCCTAGATAGAGTGACCCAAAATTTCAACTTTTATTTTGATACCGGTGCCGGCCTTTGTTTTTTACTAAGCGAAGAATATGCAAGAGACAGTAGCATATTGTTAAGTAAACGAAAACCGCTTACTTCTATAGCAGAAGGTATTGGAGGCAGATTGCAGATGCGGTTAACCATTGTAAAGCGGTTAAAAATTGGCAAGTATTCATTCAGGAATGTTCCAACCTATTTATATGAAGATCAGTACAAGGTAACCTCTTATCCCTTTATAGGTGGGTTATTGGGAAACGATCTATTGCGCCGTTTTAATCTCACGCTCAACTATCCTAAAAGGGAGATTCATCTGCTGCCCAATAGCCATTTTAGAGATCCCTTTGATTATGCCTATACCGGTTTGAACATCTTTAGCATAGAGGGTTTTGTAGTAGTGGAAGATGTAATACCAGGTTCTCCGGCGGCAATAGCAGGTATAAAAAAAGAGGACCTTATTCTTGGGGTGGGAAGTAATTTCACTAACAATATTATGGCGTATAAGGCCCTATTACAGTCGCCCAAACAAAAAATAAAGATTACCCTTCGACGAGATGAAAAACTGTTGCAGGTAAATATAAAACCCTTGAGTATTCGTTAGTGATGATTACTCAGTTTGTCAATATTATAACAACTCATAATACGCTAACAGTCCTTAACTTTGCCGCATGATTCAATACGAAAAATTTACCCTTGACAACGGTTTAAGGGTGTTGGTACACGAGGATGAGAGTACACCGATGGCAGTGGTAAATGTGATTTATGATGTAGGCGCCAGGGATGAGCATCCGGAGAAGACCGGCTTTGCCCATTTATTTGAGCACTTGATGTTTGGCGGCAGTATAAATATTCCCGAATATGATGAGCCCCTGCAAATGGCTGGCGGAGAAAACAATGCCTTTACTACCAATGACCTCACCAATTATTATTGTCAGTTACCTGCAGAAAATATTGAAACTGCTTTTTGGCTGGAAAGTGATCGAATGCTGAGCTTGGCTTTTGATAGCAAAAGTCTGGAAGTGCAACGTAAAGTAGTATGCGAAGAATTCAAAGAACATTATATCAACAAGCCCTATGGCGATGTTTGGCATAAAATGAGGGAACTGGCTTATACCGTTCATCCTTACCGATGGATGACCATCGGAAAGGAGTTGAAGCATGTAGAAGATGCCCAATTGCAGGATGTAAAAGATTTTTTCTACAAACATTATACTCCCACCAATGCTATATTAGTGGTGGCTGGAAATATCAATGTGGAACAGATAAAATCCTTGGCCAATAAATGGTTTGCTTCCATCCCTTCGGGTACCAAATACAACCGTCAGTTGCCGGTAGAACCCCCGCAGACTGCACCTCGTTCAAAGGAAGTGAAGGCCAACGTTCCGCTGGATGCATTATTCAAGTGCTGGCATATATACTCAAGGCTGGATAAAAGATATTATGTAACCGACCTGATTACTGAAATCCTAAGTGGTGGAGGTTCTTCACGTTTATACCAAGCGCTGGTGAAGGAAAAGCAATTGTTTAGCAGTATTGATTGTTCTCATTATGGAAGTAATGATGCGGGTCTTTTATCTATTGAAGGCAAATTGGTAAAAGGAGTATCCATGAAGGATGCAGAAGCAGCCGTAATGGAAGAAATCAGCAAGTTACAAAAGGAAGGTGTCAGCGAGCTTGAATTACAAAAAGTAAAGAACAAAACAGAAAGCATGATGGCTTTTGAAGACATGAGTGTGATGAACCGAGCCACCAGCTTGGCCATGTACGAATTATTAGGCGATGCAGACCTAATCAACAATGAACTGGAACGTTATCAGGCAGTAACTAGAGAAGAGGTGGTGAATGAAAGCAGGGCGATATTCAATGATAACAATTGCAACACCTTGTATTACTATGCTACTAACTAAAACGCGTTGTCTTCCCCAACAGAGGAATAGGCAGACTGTTGAATTGACTATTTTTCCACTTCCAATTTTAATTAACGAAGCGATTCGGTAAATACTAAAAAATAATAATGATTGACAGAACATCGGCTCCCTTTATAAAAGATGCCATCGAATTTGACCTTCAGCTTAAGCCCTACCAAAAGATGGTACTCAACAATGGGGTAGAAGTGTATGCAATCCATGCCGGTGCGCAGGAAGTGTTACAAATAGAAATTGTTTTTTATGCAGGTAATAGTTATGAAACCAACAATGGTGTTGCGATTACTACCAATTTAATGTTGAAAAATGGCACTTCCACCAAATCTGCATTTCAAATCAACGAACATTTTGAGTATTACGGAGCTTATTGCAATAGGGCTTGTTATAATGAAACAGCCATTGTATCACTCCATACCTTGAATAAGCATTTAAATGTGCTATTGCCAGTAATGAGGGAAATGATTACAGACTCTGTTTTTCCGGAATCGGAACTGGACATTTTCAAACAAAATAGCCAACAAAAATTAACGGTAAATTTGAAGAAATGTGATTTTGTTGCTAACCGTTTAATCGATGCTTATTTGTTTGGCGAAAAGCATCCTTATGGGAAATACCTGAAAGGGGAAGATTATCAAGCACTGACTACAGAGCAGCTGAAAGCACACTTTCAGCAATATTATGTGAATGGCCGTGCAGTGATTTTTGTGGCAGGTAATTTACCAGCCGACCTGTTTGATCAATTGAATCAGCAATTTGGTGATTTGGCCATCACAAAAAATGGGCAGTCCTTGCCGACTCAACTGCAACAACCTGCTGCTCAAAAAAAACAACATATTTCCAATGATCCCAATGGTGTTCAGGCTGCTATTAGAATTGCTAGGCCATTCCCCAATAGGCATCATCCCGATTTTATGAATGTAATGGTGCTTAATACAGTATTTGGCGGATTCTTTGGGTCAAGGCTCATGAGTAATATTCGTGAAGACAAGGGGTATACTTATGGTATTCATAGCTATGTGCAAAACCATATCCAGGAAAGCGCCTGGATGATCAGCACAGAAGCGGGTAAGGAAGTAAGTGAAGCTACTGTTACAGAAATTTACAAAGAAATGGACTTGCTAAGAGATACGCTAATTGATGAGGAGGAGCTGCTGCTAGTGAGAAATTATATGATTGGCTCCATTCTGGGCGACCTAGATGGGCCCTTCCAGATTATTGGCAGATGGAAGAATATTATTTTAAACAATTTGGATGAACAATATTTTTACGATTCCATTAAAGTTATAAAAACCATTTCTGCAGATGAGTTAAAGGCACTTGCTGAAAAGTATTTGAAGCCGGAAGATTTTTATGAATTGGTGGTTATTTAAATGGGAAGCAGCAATAAATATATTTTAGTAAAATGTAGGGTTAACTAATAAAATGCTAGAAAATTACGAATTGGTTTTGTGAACCTTTCAAAAAAGCAAAATGAAATTTTTACTGAAGATCTTGATTACTACTGTCAATGCGTTTATCCTGGCCTATATTCTTCCAGGGATAGAGATCAAGGATATTTTTACTGCCCTAGCAGTAGCGGTACTGTTGGCAGTATTAGATGCTACCATTAAGCCATTGTTAATTATATTGACGCTTCCCGTAACCATTTTCTCGTTAGGATTATTCTTATTTGTGATCAACGCTTTTATTATTTTAATGGCAGAACATTTCGTCAACGGCTTTAAGGTAGCCAGTTTTTGGGATGCTTTATTATTCAGTATCCTATTGTCATTTTTCAATTCTTTTGTTCATAAAAGGGCTTTTCCTGCAAAGCAGCCGGATAAAAACGGGTAGCGGAAATTGAATGGGTAATTAATCATCTTCTTTGCCTTCTTTTTGTATTCCCGCTGCTTTTTGAACATTGGTCATTCCAAGTTCTGTATGCCTAATCTTTCCCCCAAGATATCCGGTTCTGGCTACCAGCCCAAAACTAATGAGTGCAATAAGAAGGGTTACAACTGAAACTAGTTTTGACGAACGGCTATTTTTATAAGTCAGATAAAGTGCCAGCAGCGCAGCGGCACCTAAAATAAGAAGACTAATCAGAGCGAACATAGCAAAGTCCTCATGCTCCTTAATTAATTTTTCTACTACACCAGGTATATCTTCAACTGCTTCTTCTGCACCTTCTCCTGTAAAATAAGCGATGCCAGCACCAATTGCTGATATTACCAATAGATAATACGCCGCCATTTTGGTGGTATTGCTGGAAGTCCATAATCCATATACCAGCACAAATGCGCCGAGTAGGGAGCCAAAAATAGGAAGATGGGTAATCACTAAATGCAGATGTACAGGGTTCATAATTTTATAATTGTAAGGTGAGGTTATTCGGTTTGATCGCCTGCTGGTTTATAAATAAAGCGCAACAAGAGCGGCTGTTTCCATCCTATATAATTTCAGGTATCATATCGGATTATTTCTTCCTAAGTAAGTTGGTGCATTTCAATTACAATTAACATGAGATGGGTCATAAAGAAGTCTGATAAGGCACCCGGAGAAAATCTCCATTTGTTGCTGAATTTGGCTATTCTCTTTTTTGGGTTAGCGAAAAATTGACAGCTTATCGGGGTTTTATAAATTATGCTAATTGGATTCACCATTTAATCAGTTGATTTCTGTTGTCGCCAAAATACCTCTGCCGTTTGAAAACGATTTGCATAAAATCTCTGCAATAAATTACCTTCGCCACCCTACTTAAAATATTGAAAGATGAAATTGGAAGCATTGCTGTTGCAAAGAAGTGAAAACAACTGTGAGTTGTGCAAATCGAATGATGGGGTAAAACTATACGAAGTATTACCTCAAAAAAGCACAAGTGAAGAAAATTGCATTATGGCATGTGCAACTTGCTTAGCGCAAATAGAAAAAAAAGCAGAGCCCAATAGCAGTCATTGGCAATGTCTGACAGAGAGCATGTGGAGTGAGGTGCCAGGAATTCAGGTATTGGCCTGGCGAATGCTAAATCGATTTAGGAATGAAAGTTGGGCAACAGACAGCCTGGATATGCTTTACTTGGATGATGAAAAATTGGCTTGGGCCAAAGCTACCGGCGACCACGACAATGACTCGGCGGTAGAATTGCACAAGGATTGCAATGGTGTGCTTTTGCAGACAGGGGATACAGTTGTATTGACCAAGTCATTGGATGTAAAAGGATCTTCCCTCAATGCAAAGATGGGTACGGTGGTAAAAAAAATTCGGATTGTGGAAGAAAATACCGAACAAATTGAAGGCAAAATAGAGGGCCAGGTAATTGTAATTCTTACCAAATATGTTCGGAAGCAGTAAGGGTAATTTGATTGCCAATCATCTTCTATGATAAATTTTTCTTCAGCGGGCAAATTGGTTTACCCGCTATTTTTTTGCTATTTTCATTCAGTCTTATTCCCATCTGAATATAGCATCAATAGTGCTTGCATACTGTCTTTCAGTGCTCCGGACGCATCATCAAAAAAATTATCTTTTAGTTTTTTAGATGCTTTATTATCAGTCGATTTTTTGATTGTCGCCTTCACTATTTCTAGTTCATCAAAAAAATTGGGAATGTTTTTTTCGTAATAGGGGTTGATGGCTTCTATAGTGATTAGGAGGTCTTCATATGCTGTTACAATACTATTGATCTCTACTACATTTTCTGTGGAGTGCCTTCTTGGAATTCGGTCAAACAATTCGTTTAGTGCTACTGTAATTGAATTCATTATTGGGTTGAATGATGGTAAACAAATGTACGCCAAAGCCTGCTGAAAGAGGAATGTTTATTCGGCCAGCTATCTGCCATCTACGGTAAATATAAATTTTGTCAATAAATACCCCTGTTTCATTTTTATAAGATTAATATTCCGCGTACCAAAGCAAATGGCCCTATTTTATTGGGTGATTACTGTCAGGCCATCATTTGCCGCTCGTCATTATACCGACATTCTTTAAGTGATACTTTTATGGAATCAGTAACATACAACAATAGAGTCTGTTAAAACAGTGTTTAATTTTTTTTAGAAGCGTAAATCATAAGTAGTAAGATTATTTTCACTCGATTGACAAATTATTTTTCTTCAATAGCATTCGCATCCGTCTTACTTACATTGTAAAACATCCGCCATGTACGACCCCAATAAACATCACCGACGGTCTATACGTTTGGCCGGATATGACTATGCCCAAGCAGGATTGTATTTTAATACGATTTGTATCCAAAAAAGGAAGTGTTTGTTGGCCAATATAATTGGGGAATCGTTGGTTTTAAATGAAGCCGGTAAAATGGTGGAAATGGAATGGTTGGCATTAGGCGAACGTTTTCCCGCAATTCGTTTGCACGAATATATAGTTATGCCGAACCATTTTCACGGAATTATAGAAATCGTAGGGTCACCCCTAGTGGGTGACCATCGAAATGAAAAAGGGCAACCACAAGGGATTGCCCCAACGCCCCCACCCGGAAACGTCCCAACGTCCGCACCCGGGATTGGGCAACCACAAGGGATTGCCCCAACGTCCG
>JBIKOV010000205.1:0-5919 GCA_044357815.1 Ferruginibacter sp.
AGTTTAAAGACCTGATGATTATTATTTTATTATTTGCTGCTTTGATCTCCGGTATCATTGGTGACCATATTGACACAATTGTTATATTAATAATTGTTGTTTTGAATGCCTTTTTAGGCTTTTTTCAGCAATATCGGGCTGAAAAAGCAATGCAGGCATTGAAGAAGATGACCGTACCACAATCAAGGGTAATGCGTAATGGGGTACTCAGCTTTTTAGCGGCAAACGAATTGGTAGTAGGAGATATAGTTTTTCTTGAAGCCGGAAATGCTGTTCCAGCTGATATCCGCCTTATTGAATCGATTAATTTAAAAATTGATGAAGCTGCACTTACCGGTGAATCTCATGCTATTGATAAAATTACTCATCCGCTTACTACAGATGACCTCTCATTAGGTGATAAAATCAATATGGCCTTTAAAGGCACTTTTATAACCTACGGTAGAGGTACGGGCGTAGTAATAGCTGTAGGAATGCAAACAGAATTAGGCCGAATTGCAAAAATGCTGCAGGAGAATGAATTACTCACTCCCCTTCAACAACGGATGGCCGTTTTTGGTAAAAGGTTATCTTTTCTAGTATTATTTTTATGCATTTTGTTTTTTACAGTAGGTTGGTATCGGGGAGAGGATCTTACGAAAATGATACTAACCAGTATATCACTTGCAGTTGCAGCTATTCCAGAAGCATTACCAGCCGTAATTACCATTTCATTGGCCCTGGCTGCAAGAAAAATGATTCAATTCAATTGCCTTATCCGGAGGTTACCTGCTGTGGAAACTTTAGGTTCAGTAAACTATATCTGTACTGACAAAACAGGTACGCTTACCAAAAATAGTATGCAGGTGGAACAGGTGTATGTAAATGAACAATTGTTTGATAAAAATAATTTTTCACAGATCGGTCTTCAACATAGTGCCGATTTATTAGTACAAGCAATTTTTTTAAACAATGATATTATTGAGGATAAGGATAAAAACTATATTGGAGATAGTACAGAAAAAGCACTGAAGGAATTGGTGAGAGACCATAAAATGAAACTGGTCGAATTGCCCCGTGTAGGTGAAATTGCATTTGATGCAGAACGAAAACTAATGACTACTTTTCATCCCTATAATAATCACTTTATTTCATTTACAAAGGGAGCTCCTGATTTATTGATCAAAAAATGTGTATCAGTTGATCCGGATACTATTTTGCATCATATAGATGAAATGGCGTTGAAAGGCTATCGGGTTTTAGGATTTGCTTACCGTTTATGGGATTCACTGCCAACTAAGTTAGATGCTAATTTGCATGAATCAGGACTTGAATTTTTAGGATTAACTGGAATGATTGATCCCCCTAGGGAAGAAGTAATAGATGCAGTAGCACAATGTAAATTGGCTTCTATCATTCCAGTAATGATAACGGGAGATTATCCAATTACTGCAAAAACAATTGCTAAAAGAATCGGTATTGTCAATAACGAAAAGGACCTAGTAATCACCGGCCAGCAGTTGTCGGGTTTAGAAGAGGATCATTTCTTATCTATTATTGAATCTATTAAAGTGTACGCAAGGGTGTCTCCGGAACAAAAATTACATATTGTAAAAATGCTTCAACACAAAGGTCATTATGTAGCTATGACTGGAGATGGTGTAAATGATGCACCTTCTTTAAAAAGAGCCAATATTGGAATTGCAATGGGAATTACTGGTACAGATGTATCAAAAGAAGCAGCTCATATGATCTTATTGGATGATAATTTTGCTACCATCATAAAAGCCGTTAAAGAGGGGCGAAGGATTTATGACAATATCCTAAAGTTTATTAAATACCTGATGACAACCAATTCTGGGGAACTATGGACACTATTAATAGGCCCAATGATTGGGCTGCCTGTTGCATTGTTGCCGATTCATATTTTATGGATTAATTTGGTATCTGATGGATTACCTGCTATAGCCTTATCGTTCGAAAAGGCTGAAAAGAATATTATGAATAGACCCCCAAGACCTTCCGCTCAAACTGTTTTTGCCAACGGCAGGGGACTACATATAATTTGGGTGGGCATGTTAATGGCAGGTGTTGCATTATTGACACAGGAATGGGCTATTGAAAAAGGTTATCATTGGCAAACTATTGTATTTAATGTTGTTTGCCTTAGTCAAATGGGGCATGTGTTGGCAATTCGTTCGGAAAATCAATCTGCATTTTCAAAAGATTCATTTTCTAATCCCTTTTTATTTGGTGCAGTTGTATTAACTATTTTACTTCAGTTTGTTGTTACCTACTTCTCATTTTTTCATCCAATATTCCATACAGAAAATTTGTCCATAGTTGAATTAATGATAGTCATTTCAGCTTCTTCGATTGTATTTTTTGCAGTAGAAATTGAAAAAAGGGTTTTTAAAAAAAATCGGTCTATTAAATAACCAGTAGCTAATACCACCCCAATTTAATATTTTATAATACTTATTGAATTGATTAATCTGAATATAGTTTTTCATAATACTCAGTCGCCATTCTGTTACTGTCAAAATCAGGCAGAATATCCTTTAGTCCATTTTTTACAATTTCTAACCATCGGTTTGGAAAATCATAGTACATAGGCAGCACTTCATTTTCTAATAATTGATATAAACTGGCCGCATCTAAATCATCCTGTATATGTTCTGGTAGATTAATATCGCAAGGAGGAATGACAAAAGAATTGATTTTGTCTTTTGCAAATTCTGGAAACCATCCATCAGGAAGACCTACATTAACAGCGCTATTCATTGCGGCTGCCATTCCACTAGTTCCTGATGCTTCGTGTGTCATGCGTGGTACATTTAGCCATACATCTGCTCCTTGTTTAAACAATTTGGAAAGATATATTTCATAACCAACTAAAATAGAACAGTTGGTATAGGTTTTGCAAATATTTACAATTTTATCAAATATACCTATTGATAGATAATCCATTGGATAAGGTTTCCCAGCCCAAATAATATGAACAGGCCTTTCTTTGTTGGTTACTAAGCGGTGAAATCTTTCCATGTCATGAAAAAACAAATCAGGTCTTTTATATCCAGCAAATCTTTTGGCAAATACGATGGTACATACTTTTTCATCATAAATTTTTCCACATTGATCCGCCACTACTTCAAAAAGATGCTTTTTTCCTTTTAGCTTTTTTTTTAGTATTGCTTCATCATCATTTTTTGCCAATGCCTGGTACATTGCTTCATCATGCCAGAAAATGAAATTTTGGGCATTTGTAATTGATATTATTTTGCAAATATTTTCATTTTGTGACCATATTTTACTAAGCGTTTGTAGATGCATTTTAGAAACCCCATTCGCTTTTTTTGATAACAAAAGTGCTGTTAAAGTGTGATTCAATTCGTCGTCGATCGATTCGGTAATTGCCTTAATTTCGGTGATGGGTATGTCGCAAAAAAAACCCATTTTTTCGAGTAAGCTTAAACTTGTTTTCTGGTTGCCTGCCTCCTCTGGAGTATGATTGGTGAAGACTAATTTTTTTTTAACGTCAGCAACATTTTTATATTTTTTGTATAAATAAAAGGCAAGTGGTAAAGCATGTGACTCATTTAAGTGATAAATATCTGGCTCCCAGTTAATTGCCTCCAATAATTTGACTCCACCTTCACCTAGTAATATGGCAGCTGCGATTCTTGTTTCCGGATTTGCATCATACAACTTATCGGATATAGTTTTGGCTAGATAATCGTTTTCCGGTAAATCTGTAGTAAGAAGAAATAACGGAGCAGTATTAAAAATTTCAGGAGGTAAATAAAAGGCTGTAACCCAAACATCATGCCTTGACACTTTAATAGTGAATTTTAAATTGGTAGGTACTAGAAACCCATAATTTTTTTCTTCAAACAACACGTCCATTGTTTGATCTTGTTTACGAACTTGGTCGTAATATCCATACTTCCATAATATTCCTATGCCAATGAAATTTTGTCTTAATTCAAATGCACTTCTTAAATGAGATCCAGCTAGAAAACCTAGACCACCAGCATATATTTTTAAAGGCTGGCTTATCCCATATTCCATACAAAAATAGGCTACACTTTTTTGAAAGGAAGGATTGATTGAATAAGGTGGAGTGAATTTAAATTCCATTATCGTAATTTAGTTAACACAATTATTTTAAATATCAAATAGTAGAAATTTTGCTAATTCATTTATCAATATGAATTTTATAAATATAACTACCGATTACGTGACATATGATTTGATAACATAACTTTAATACAGGATTCGTTAAACTCTTGAAGTAGCTTTTTATTATATTCATTTTTTTCATACAATTCATTTTCTGTAATTTCCAATTCAGGTTCTTTTTTTGTTATCATCTTTCTTTCTTTTCTTAAAACACCCTCGTTTTCTACCTTTTTTTTATTACTAATTTCAAATTCACCTTTATTTACTGAGGTTTGTAAGTCTTTATCTTTTTTATATAAATAAGATTTCGGTCTTTTAATAGAACCGCCGATTTTCAATTTTGGATTATCCCTTTGTTTAGTGCGTATTGTTTGATCTGGTTTAGTTTCCATTATATATATTTTTGTTGCATTTAATTAAATAATTGCATCCGCTGTAATTTTTTCTACTGTTGATTCTATATTCAAATGTTTTTCAGTCCGATTACCTAATATATTTTCAAGATCTTCCTTAAAAATCACTTCTTTTTTCAGAAGGAGTTCTGCTACAGATTTCAAAGAAATTTTATTTTGTTGTAATAATTTTATTGTGCGTTGGTAGGCTTCGCTAACCAATTTTCTTACTTCGTCGTCTATCAATTTGCCAGTTTCTTCGCTATATGGTTTTTGAATACCCATGTCTCGCTGTCCGGAAGAATCATAAAAACTGATATTTCCAATAATTTTATTGAAACCATAATACACTACCATCATATATGCCTCTCTAGTAACTTTTTCTAAGTCATCGAGTGCACCTGAAGAGACTTCGCCGAAGATGATTTCTTCAGCTGCCCTTCCACCAAGTGTGGCGCATATTTGCTCTGTAAACATTGATTCGCTTCGTAATTGTTTTTCTTCTGGTAAGTACCAGGCTGATCCCAATGATTTTCCACGAGGTATGATGGAAACTTTAATGAGTGGGTCTACTTTTTTTAGCAACCAACTTACTACCGCATGGCCCGCTTCATGATAAGCTATTATTTTTTTTTCTTCAGGTGAAATGATTTTACTTTTCTTTTCAAGTCCAGCTACAGTTCTGTCAATAGCATCTAAAAAATCCTGTTTATCAACGAATTTCTTTTTTTTTCTTGCTGCTATGAGTGCCGATTCGTTGCAAATATTTGCGATGTCTGCCCCGGAAAATCCAGGAGTTTGAGAAGCTAGGAAATCGGTATCTAATCTACTATCTAAAACAAGGGGGCGAATATGCACTTTAAAAATTGCTTCCCGCTCTTTCATATTGGGAAGTTCGAGATAGATATGTCTGTCAAATCTTCCAGGGCGAAGTAAAGCTGGGTCTAACATATCTGCACGATTGGTAGCTGCCAATACAATCACTCCACTATTAGTACCAAAGCCATCCATTTCAGTTAATAATTGATTGAGGGTACTTTCTCTTTCATCATTGGCCCCACTAAGAAATGCTCCTTTTCCCCTAGACCTTCCAATGGCGTCTATTTCATCAATAAAAATGATACAAGGTGCTTTTTCTTTTGCTTTATTGAATAAATCCCTGACCCGCGAAGCCCCTACTCCTACAAACATTTCTACAAATTCAGAACCAGAGATGGAAAAAAAAGGTACTTGGGCTTCACCGGCAACTGCTTTGGCTAGCAGTGTCTTACCAGTACCCGGTGGCCCCACTAGGATGACACCTTTTGGTATTTTAGCACCCAACTTTGTAAATGTTTCCGGATTTTTTAAAAAATCAACAATTTCC
>JBIKOV010000037.1:0-20671 GCA_044357815.1 Ferruginibacter sp.
ATAAAGAAAAAGAATGAAATACCCTTTATTTTTGATGCACATTTTGGGGGAGATTGGGGAACTCCCTATCGTGGATTCAGAGTGGTGGAATTGATGAGTGACAATTCTTTGTTTACTTATGTTATGAATCCAATTGATAAAATTAACGAGGTTACATTATAAAATAGGAGCTTAGCCCCAGCTATTTATTTACCTGTAAATGTAGGTATACGTTTTTCCATAAATGCAAGTGTACCTTCTTTTCTATCGGCTGTGTCAAAGCATTCCGCAAATGCAGCATTTTCAGTAGCGTAGCCATCAATAGCAAAATTATATACTGCATTGGCAGCCTCGATGCATGCTGAAATTGCAATGGGCGCCTTTGAATTGATTACAGACAATATGGCGATTGCTTTATTCATTAGCTCTTCTTCAGATACCACATAGTTTACTAGTCCGAACTGTAGCGCAGAAGCGGCATTAATCATCACGCCACTAATCAGTAATTCAATGGCACGTCCCTTACCTATTAGCTGGGTCAATCGTTGGGTACCGCCGTATCCGGGTACTAATCCAAGGTTGATTTCTGGCTGGCCAAACTTTGCATTTTCTGAAGCGACGCGAAAATGGCAAGCCATTGCCAGCTCACAGCCACCACCCAATGCAAATCCATTGACTGCTGCAATAATGGGTTTTTTACTATTTTCTATTTTTAAAAAAATATCCTGACCTCTTTTAGATAAGGCCATCGCTTCAGTTTTGGTTAAACCGGAAAACTCGGAGATATCAGCACCTGCTACAAATGCTTTTGGCCCTCCACCAGTGATGATGGCAGATTTGATAGAAGGGTTATTGTAAATTTCTTCTACTGCCAACGCTAATTCTGAAAGAACTACACCGTTTAATGCATTTAGTTTTTCAGGCCGGTTGATGGTGACAATAAAAATGTTATTTTCTAGGGAAGTGACTAAAGTAGAGTAGGCCATTTAATTAATTTTAGCATGCTAATAAGGGCTTTATTCGAAATGGATTGTATAATTTAAAAATCCCGATGGGTAGTCACCCAATCTTTTATGTAATCTGCAATTGTGGTAGTAGTAGTTCCTGGAGGAAACAATTGGCCTACACCGATTTCATTTAATTCCTTCATGTCCTCTTCCGGAATAATGCCACCGCCAGTAAGGAGTACATCGGTCATCTCTTTATCTTTCATTAGCTGCATTATTTTAGGAAAAATAGAATTGTGCGCACCACTTAGTATGCTGATTCCGATTGCATCCACATCTTCCTGTAATGCTGTATTGACAACCATTTCAGGAGTCTGGCGTAGGCCGGTATAGATTACCTCCATTCCAGCGTCTCTCAAAGCAGTAGCAATTATTTTAGCACCCCGATCATGCCCATCCAAGCCCACTTTTGCTACAAGTACTCGAATGGGTCGCTTTTTATCTGCTTTCATGATGGCTCTGTTAAATGTTTGTATACGATTAGTGCGTGAATTAATCTTGAAAAACCTTCATGGCATTTTCAATTCTTTGCAGGGTAACCATTTTTCCAATGGCTGCTGCAATGATGAATACGCCTGGCCCCATTTTACTACCTACTAGGAATACCCGAAAAATCATTTGCAGTTCTCCTACTTTGATGTTTTTTTCTGTAGCAATTTGTTTAAAAATCGCTTCAATGGAAAGGGGATCCCAGCTTTCAAGTTGATTTAGCTGATTGGTTAAAAGATGGAAATATTCTTTTTTACTTTCATCCCATTTTGGTTTCACAGCTGCTTCATCAAAGGAGCTAGGAGATTCAAAAAAGAAAACACCCTGCGTGTAAAAATCTGGCAGTAAAGTACAACGCTCCTTGATTAAATTCATTACCTCGCCAAGATATTGGTTATCAATATTAGAAATACCATTGTTTTCAAAGATCGCTTTCACCCTTTGCTTATAATGATCGATGTCAAGTTTTTTGATCCATTCGTGGTTGAACCATTTTGCTTTTTCAAAATCAAATTTGGCACCACCTTTATGAACCCTTTCGATACTGAATTTTTCTATCAGCTCCTCTAAAGAAAATATTTCTTGCTCTGTACCGTCATTCCAGCCCAATACTGCCAGCAGATTAATGAATGCCTCCGGCAAAAAACCCAGTTCCTTAAATCCTTTGGTTACTTCATGGGTGACAGGGTCTGTCCAATCCATCGCGTAAACGGGAAAGCCTAAACGATCTCCGTCGCGCTTACTGAGTTTTCCATTTCCATCTGGCTTAAGTATCAGTGGAAGATGCGCCCACAGGGGCATTTTATCTAGTCCAAACAAGTATTTCCACAAAAGAATGTGAACGGGTGCGCTGGGCAACCACTCTTCTCCTCTAAACGCATGACTGATTTTCATTAGATGGTCGTCTATTACCACAGCAAGGTGGTAGGTAGGCATTCCATCCGCTTTTAGTAGCACCTTGTCATCTACTGTATTGGTATCAAATTCTAGCTCACCCCTAATCATGTCGGTGAACGGAACTATTTCATTTGGATTTACTTTTATTCGAATCACATAAGGGATTCCAGAATCAAGCAATGCTTTTGTTTCTTCGGGTAATAAGCGAAGTGAATTATTCATGCTCATCCGAACATGGTGATCATATTGCAAACTGTTGCTGCCAGCTGCTTTTAGATTTTCGCGCATGGCTTCCAGTTCCGCAGCAGTATCAAATGCGTAATAAGCATTTCCTTGCTGAATGAGCTGTTCGGCATATTGTCGGTAACTGGCTTTTCTTTCACTCTGCCTATATGGAATATGTGGACCACCATGCAGTACACTTTCATCTGGCACAAGGCCACACCAATCCAAACAGTCGAAAATATATTTTTCGGCACCTTCCACCCATCTTGTTTGATCGGTATCTTCCACCCGAACTATAAAATCGCCGTTGTGTTTTTTTGCGAACAAATAATTAAACAACACGGTTCTAACTCCGCCTAAATGTAGGCCACCAGTTGGACTGGGTGCAAATCGAACTCTAACTTTATTGAACATACTGCAAAGATAAGCCAGTAGTGAAATGAAAGGAAAATAAAAATTGACTTAAATCGTATATTCAAATCAGGTAGCATTCAAGTCCGCTTGTAGTTTTAGTTAAGCATGGATGATTAAAATACCAGTAGAGGTAATGTAAGGTGTTATTGAAAAAATGCGGCTATTTTATTGGCAATCAGCAAATGTCCTTTTTCATTGGGATGGTTTACCTGCGACATGTAATTTGAAACGGGTTCTCCAGCAATGACTTTATTTCTAAATTCCTCATAGCTATCAACTAATCCGACATCATATTTCTTTGCCAAAGCCCTTATTTGGGAAGCATGTTTTTCCAAATCATTATTGGGCTTCAGAATATCTACCTGTTGGTCGGGCGAAGGTGTTAAAAGAATCACTTTTATTTTCTTATCAATTGCTTTTTCTATCATTTTGCTCCAGGCATTGGCAGCTTGATCCAAGCCGATGCCTCGGTCATTGAGTGCATAGTCTATCAATAGCACATCGGGTTGATGAATCAATACAGTCGATTCAAATCTTTTTTCACCACTCAATGCGTTCTCGCCTCCGATAGAAGTATTGATCACATTGATTACTGCAAAGGGGTATTGCTCCTTTAAAATCTTAAGTACTTGAAATGGGTAGGAGTCAAAAGTTTTGACGATGGGCGTTTTGAAGAAGCCCGCCGGAACCGAATGTCCATGAAAAACTAAATTAATCGTTCTGTTATTTGGCCATTCTTTTTTAAGTTCAGCTTTGATGCCGCTTAAATAACTTATTGGATCGGCAAGCCGATTGTTGTCATTTTTTTGATAAGAGAGCGTCAGTAAAGCAAGTAAAATGAAACCAATATTTTTCATGGCGATTAAATTTTAAAATGAGTATTAAAAGACCACTTGGTCCTGAATGCTGCAAAAAAACAATCCATTTCTGGGATTATGCAACTACAGCCGTAAATTCAATTTCTACTAAATATTCAGGAGCAACTAATTTACTTACTTCATAAAATCCTGTAGCAGGCTTAATTTCTTTAAAAAAACTAGCATGTGCTTTTGCAACCGCTTCAAAACTATTAATGTCGGAAGTGAAAATGCGCGTGCGAATTACATCTTTCATGCCTACATTAAGATCTGCCAATACTTTTTCTATTCTTTCTAAAATATTCATAGTTTGCGCATAAGCATCATCCGCTTTCACTTTTTCGCCATCCACAATGGCCACCGTTCCAGAAACCTCAACGATATTACCAATACGAACTGCACGGCAATAACCCATTTTGTCTTCCCAGGGCGAGCCGGTTAAAATATTCTTTCTTTCCATCTTTTTTATTAATAAATGAGTGATAAATTTTTACAATATTATACTAAATCTGAGAAAATGCTTTACAATGTAAAAACTAAAGTTTTCACTATGCCCCCAAACTAAAACCCTAAACACCTAAACCCAAAGAAAAAAGAGGCAATAAGTTAAAGGCTTTCTAGTTACCTGTTTTGTTATACCTGCTTTAGTTTTTCAATATCCATTTTTTTCATTTGCATAAAAGCATACATCGCTTTGGGGGCTTTTTCGGGGTCGCTCATCAGTTTTCCTAAAATCGTTGGAATGATTTGCCATGAAACTCCGAATCGATCTTTTATCCAGCCACATTTTCCTTCTTGACCACCTTCGGCAAATTTGTTCCAATAATGATCGATTTCTTCCTGTGTTTCGCAGTTAACTACAAAAGAAATAGCCTCGTTGAATTTATATTCTGGTCCACCGTTTAGCCCCATAAATTTTTGTCCATTTAATTCAAAAACAACTGCCATAGGGTTGGCCGAAAGGATTTTGGAGTTAGGAAAAACGGAGCAGTAAAAATCTGCTGCAGACTGCGATTGTCCGTCAAACCACAAGCAAGGATAGATTGGGTTGATCATTGTTTATTTAGCTAAGTTGGGTTTTAAAAAATATTTTGAATATAAATAGATCGATTGAGTATTTGCATCACCATTGAATGGCTATTTTTCCAATACTTTTTCTTTTTTCAAGGTATTCATGTGCTGCTGCAATTGCGGATGCTTGAAATACTTTTCCAATGATGGGGGTAAAAACGCCGGTTGCTGTCAATCTAACCACTTCCGTTAAGCAGCGTTGTAAAACCTCCGGATGCTGATCAGCCACACTGAGCATATTGACACCAATGATTGTCTTGGAGGGCATCATCAGCATAACAGGGTGATAGATACCAAAGCCGATGGCTGATTTTAATTTACCCCATAAGTTTTTGTTAGTCATATCGGAGGCGCCATAACAAACGATTCTTCCTCCCGCAGTCAATGAGCGAAATCCTTTTTTTACAGACCTTCCACCCACCGCATCAAAAATAACATCCAAGCCCTTTCCATTGGTTATTTTATTTACTTCCTTTTCAAAATCCTGGGTAGTATAATTAATGGGATGATGCACACCTAATTCCTGCAGGTATTTTATTTTCTCCTCAGAGCCAGCAGTTGAAAAAATTTCGCATTGTTTGAATTTTGCAAATTGGATGAGCGCAGTTCCTACTCCGCCTGCACCAGAATGAATCAGCACCTTATCACCAGGGTGAAGATTGACCATTTCAGCAGCAGCAAAATAAGCAGTGCAGTATTGAGTAGTTAGGGCAGTTGCTGTTGAAGTATCCATGCTGTCGGGAATGACTGCAGTGGCCCTGGCATCTGTAATGGCATATTCTGCGTAGCCGCCAAAGCGAGTCATGGCAGTCACTCGGTCACCTTTTTTTAGATGGGTCACTCCTTCGCCAATCATTTCAATCGTACCGGATACGTCATACCCTAGCACGCAGGGTTTGGGTGGAGCGTCTTCATACATTCCATTGCGTGCCATTACGTCGGCAAAGTTTAATCCAAAGGACTCCACTTTTATTAGCACTTGTCCACTTGCTGGAATAGGAGTGGGGATTTCCCTTGTTTCAAATGCTTTTTCGGCCGCCCCATTTTTGATTAAAAAAATTGCTTTCATTTCTATTGAAATTATTTATTACCCTTCATTTAATAAATACCTACAGCTCATTTTAACTTTTGGTAATTTAATAAAAAATACTATCGTTGCTAGTTTAAGTGAAATTATTTGGCCAACAAATCATTATTAATAATCGATCGGAAACTCCCTGTATTTTACCATTAAAATAAAATACCGTCTTCCAAAAGAAACACAGCGATGGCAGCAATAAATCCAATAATAGCTAGCCAGCTAATTTTTTTAAGGTACCAGATAAAATCAATTTGCTCGATGCCCATCACTGCAACTCCTGCTGCAGAACCTATGATGATGGCGCTGCCTCCTGTACCAGTAGTTAGAGCAAGAAACTCCCAAAATGGATGATCAGTTGGATAGGTGGATAAATCATACATCCCCTGTGAGGCGGCTACCAAGGGTACATTGTCTACAATGGAAGAAAGGATGCCCAGTGCAATACCGATAAGGTAATCATTGTGAAGGGAATTGCTCAGAAAACTGGCAGCCATTTTTAATATTCCATAAGATTGTAGTGCTGCTACTGCTAGTAAAATTCCCATAAAAAACAAGATGCTCGGGGTGTCAATTCTTTGCAAAGCCCTTGCCACCGTATATTTTTCGGCATAAGTGGCCTCCTCTTTTTTATGAATCATTGAATTGATTATCCACATGATACTGAGCGCTCCCAGCATTCCCATAAATGGTGGAAGGTTTGTGATGGTTTTAAAAACTGGAACAAAAACTAGCAAGATAATTCCAGTAAGAAGTATAATATTGCTTTCTTTTTTTTCTTTTGATGATCTTTCTTGAATAGGGGTAGGGATGATTTTTTTTCCTTTAAACCGACGAGACATTATTAGAAGCGGAAGACCACAGGCTACCAAAGATGGCAGGAAAAGTTCGCGAATAATATTCAAAGCCGTTATTTGTCCGCCAATCCAGAGCATGGTGGTGGTGACGTCACCCAGTGGAGACCAGGCTCCTCCTGCGTTGGCTGCAATTACAATCATTCCTGCAAACCAAAGTCGATCTTCCTTGTCGGATAAAATTTTTGCACAAAGAGAGGTCATTACAATTGCGGTGGTTAGATTGTCCAGTAGCGACGAAAGTAAAAATGTAATCACCGTTACAATAACTAGGAGCTTTTGTTTACTGGTAGTAGTGATTTTTTGGCGAATGATATCAAAGCCACTGTGCGAGTCTATTAGCTCAACGATCGTCATGGCGCCCAGTAAAAAAAACAAGAGGGAAGCAATTTCTCCTAGGTGTTCAAATAGTTGCTTGCTGACAGTTTCTGATGAAGGGCTTTGTAGTATATATATTGTCCAGCATAAGACCCCAGTTAATAGTGCTGCTGCAGCTTTATTCAAACGTAGCTGCTGCTCAAAGGCAATCGCACAATACCCCAGAACAAAAATGGTGATAAGTATAATTGTAATCATTGCTATTAGGAACGATTTTGGTAAAGATAAGGGAATTGAAAAATCTGGCTTTAAACAATTTTACTAGAGCCGATTCGCAGCTATTGAACGATAGATGCTTGCACGGTTTTAAAAAAAATTGCAGCAATGAATATTTTTAAAAGCAAGTTTTGGCAGAAGCTTTTGTTACTGACAGGAAAATGGATTAAGTCGAAAGTTTTCCCGGATATTGTTCAAGTGCTTTTTCCAAACAATCCATAGCCAAATTGATGGAAGCAACATTTAAAACATAGGCGAGTCGTACTTCCTGCTTGCCGAGTCCTGGCGTACTATAGAAGCCACCTGCAGGGGCTAGCATGACTGTTTGGTCATTATAGGAAAAGGATTCTAATAGCCATTGGCAAAATGTTTCAGCATCATCAATGGGCAATTGGGCGATTGCGTAAAACGCGCCACCAGGGTTAGGGCAAAATACGCCGGGTATGGCATTGAGTCTGGCTACAATGGTATCCCTTCTTTTTTTATATTCGGCCTTGGTGTCATCAAAATAATTGTCTGGCAAATCAACTGCGGCCTCTCCCAATATCTGTGCAAAGCCTGGGGGACTTAGTCTAGCTTGTGCGAATTTCATCACTGAACTCAGCACGTTCTTGTTTTTTGTAATCAATGCACCGATCCTGCCTCCACAAGCACTGTATCTTTTACTAATGGAGTCCATCAAAACAATATGATCCGCTACCCCGGTTAATGTCATAAAACTGTTATGGGTACCTTCATAACAAAACTCACGGTATGCCTCATCTGCAAATAAATAAAGGTTGTGCTTTATAATAAGTTGCTTTAAAATTTCCATCTCTTCCTTACTGTATAAATATCCAGTAGGATTGTTGGGATTGCAGATGAGAATGCCCTTTGTTTTGGGCGTGATTGCTTTTTCAAATTCCGCTATCGGGGGCAGGGCAAAACCGGTATCGATGCTAGAAGTGATTGGGCGCACAATTACTCCAACTTCTACTGCAAAGGCATTGTAGTTGGCATAAAAAGGTTCTGGAATAATAATCTCATCGCCGGGATCCATGCAGGCCATTAGTCCAAATAAAATAGCTTCGCTTGCTCCTGTGGTAATGATAATTTCGTCAGTAGTTATA
This sequence comes from Ferruginibacter sp., assembly GCA_044357815.1. GTDB lineage: Bacteria > Bacteroidota > Bacteroidia > Chitinophagales > Chitinophagaceae > Ferruginibacter. Next base: position 8,575 of record JBIKOV010000037.1, read on the forward strand.
TTGATTCCTGATTTTGCATAATAGCCGGTTAGTTTTTTACGATAGCTTTCATTGCCTGCACTATGGCTGTATTCCAGTATTTTAAAATTACTATTTCTTACTGCATCTAGGGTTTGTTTGGGGGTCTCAATATCTGGCTGACCAATATTGAGGTGAAATACGCGGACACCCTTTTTTTGAGCGGCTTCTGCAAAAGGCACTAATTTACGAATCGGAGAGGTTGGCATGATATGCCCACGATGGCTAATAGATAACATGTTGCAAATATACAGATGAAAACCGAGCGATACATGCTGCAAATGGACTGATTTTTGGTTCTTATTCCGATGTGAGCGCTAGGGGTCAACTTTATGGTAATATTATTTTTTATATGTATTTGAAAAAAGGCTGTTTAGGCCCATCGATAGCCTCTCAAAAAATCGGCAATTTCCATTTTCTTTTTTCCTTCCAGTTGCAATTCAAGTAAAGAAATATACCCATCGCTACCAGCAAAATATAAAAATGTTTTTTTGTCTGTTTCGAATTCACCAGCTGCAACGGTAGGTAAAGTATTCATTATTTCCGTTTTGAATATTTTCACTTTTTTGCCTTCTAAAAAAGAAAATGCTGCGGGGTAGGGAGAAAGCCCGCGGATTAAATTATAAATTTCTGATACAGGTTTGTTCCAGTTAATTTGGCAGGAAGCTGTAAAAATTTTGGGGGCAATTTTTAATTCTGCTGCCCTCGCTTCATCCATTCTTATTTGGGGGGCTTCCATTAAATCACCGGCTGATAAGCCTTTCACGGTTTCAAGCAAAAGCTCAGCACCAATTTCTTTCATTTTATCATGAAGTTCACCTGCAGTCTCCTGCTCTCCAATGGGAATGGTAGCAGTTAGTAAAATGTCTCCGGTATCAATTTCATGTTGTAATTTAAAGGTGGTAACACCGGTAAATTTTTCTCCATGTATGATGGCCCAGTTGATGGGTGCGGCGCCACGGTATTGCGGTAAAAGGGAGCCATGTAAATTAACGGTACCCATTGGGGGCATATTCCAAACTAGTTCTGGCAGCATTCGGAACGCAACCACAATTTGAAGGTCAGCATGTAGGTTTTTAAGTTGTTCCAAAAAATCTGGGCTCTTTAATTTTTCGGGTTGTAAAATGAATAGGCCATGCTCTATTGCATATTGTTTTACAGCGCTTTGCTGTAATTGCATGCCACGGCCTGCCGCCTTATCGGGAGCTGTTACAACGCCTACAATAGAACATCCAGCTTGCACTAGTTTATCCAGGGCAGCAACTGCAAATTCTGGGGTTCCCATAAAAACAATTCTTAATGCCTCAAATTTTTCCATCGGAGTAAAGTTAGCCTCATTTTAATAATTCCTATTCAGCAATGCAATAGTCGTCATCTGGTCATAAAGTCCTTGTATAGTAAATACTTTTTTCTGATTGTTTTAAAATCACTTAAAGCAGGTTCCCAGCTACTTCTTATGGCGGATTCATTTTTACTTTGTTTAATTTGTTCCATCAACAAATCACTGCCTGCGAGTTGATTAAAAAAATTATTTTTTAAAAAGAAACTGTCCTTGCCGGGAAATAATTGGTAAGCATCCAGCAGATATTTTAGCTGAAGGGTATTCCCCAATTTTTTTAAAATAACTTCATTGCTTCCGGATATATACCATCCATAACATTTTTGAAAAAAACATTTACTATTTTTTGCGCCTGCAGTGGGTTTTGGGGTAAAGGAATATAAATATGTGGGCAATGTGGTGTGACCAAATATTTGAAATGGCGCTTCCGTACCTCTTCCCTCACTAAGCACCGTGCCTTCAAAAAAACAGGTGGAAGGATAAAGGTAAATGGCTTGCATCGTCTTTAAATTGGGAGAAGGTGGAATTGGTAAAATATATTTACTGTTGTGATCATAGTTTTTGCACTGAATTACCTTGAGTTGGAAAACATTTTTCGAAGGGTTGGCTGAATTTGCTAGGTTTACATAAGCAGCATTTGCTTGTGGCGATAACCATTTTTCACCCACCAGTAGTGAGGCGTATTCACCCACCGTCATGCCATACACCACAGGGATTGGCTGCATGCCGACAAAACTTTTAAATCTCCTATCCAGCACTGGGCCGTCTACATAGAAGCCATTGGGATTTGGTCGATCGAGGATAATTAATGGAATATGGTTTTCCAGTGCGGCTTCAAGGTAATATTCCAAAGATGAAATAAAAGTATAAAAACGCACCCCTACATCTTGTATATCAAATACTAGGATATCCACGTTGGAAAGATCCTCAGACGTAGGCTTTTTGTGTTTGCCATAGAGACTGATAACGGGGATACCTGTTTTTTTATCATTTCCATCTCCAAGTTGTTCACCAGCATCTGCATCGCCTCGGAAACCGTGTTCGGGTCCAAAGATTTTTACAACCTTGATGCCGCATTTGATAAGGGTATCTACCAGATGGCTATTTTTGACCATGCTAGTTTGGTTAGCGAAAATAGCAACTGACTTGCCCTTTAAATAGGGTAGATAGGTTTCCATTCTTTCGGCTCCAGGTATAATGGTCGTTGTTTTTCCTGTTTCCAGCTTTTGGACTGCCTTATTTCCTTGATTTGGCAATTGGGATAATAGCTGGTTGCCAGTTAAAATAATGGATACGGTTAAAAGCAATGGCAAAATCTTCATAAATCAAAGTTCAGTAAAGTTTTTCACATCCCAGAGATGACATCTTTTTTTAAAAAGATGTCATCTCTGAGAGAAATAAAACGCTCCAATTGATTGGCTAATCACTTTGATTGTTTTAATTTGCCAAAAAAAGGTTCTTTCTAACCGTTTTAGGGAGAACCTGTTATTGTAAACTTCACCTTTATCTTTATTAGGCCTAGTAGCCGACAAGGATTGGTGTCAAAAAAATCAAGCAATGGGACAAGTTAAAGAAGGTGATGTTGTAAAGGTACATTACACAGGTAAATTAGCCAATGGCGAGCAGTTTGACTCTTCAGTAGGTAGAGAGCCGCTGGAATTTACAGTAGGCGCTGGCATGATGATTAAGGGTTTTGATGCCGCTATGCCTGGCATGGTGATTGGTGAAAAAAAGACCATTAATATTGCCCCCGAAGATGGCTATGGCGAAAAATCTGCAGATGCTATCATTGAATTTCCAAAAGAAAATATTCCTGAGGACATGAAACTAGAGGCAGGAATGTCTTTAACCTTAAGCAATGAGGCAGGACATCCAGTTCCTGTAATTGTAGTAGAGGTTAAAGAAGAAGTGGTTATTTTGGATGCCAATCATTTTTTGGCAGGTCAAGTATTGGTATTTGATATTGAATTGGTGGAAATCGTTTGACTTATAATCGCTTAACTGATACCGGGTACTTGATAATTTTAATCCGTTTTGGAGAAACCTATTTGTTTAAATTCAATTAGGTTTCACCAAAATTGGACTTCTGCGGGTATTTGAAAAATGTCCGAATGGCTATTTTCAGTTATCAAAACCTTGTATACATGATTGAAATTACGGGAAATAGTGTCGCCGAAAGGTTGATACGTTATGTTCAGCTGGATACGCAAAGTGACCCTTTGGGAAATGACTTTCCCACTACAGAAAAACAAAAAGAGCTCAGTAAACTATTGCTGAGCGAGCTCCTTGCAATGGGAATATCCAATGCGGAAACGGATGCTTTCGGTTATGTGTATGCGACCATTCCTTCTAATAGCAAAAAGCCGAATATCCCAGTCATTTGTTTTTGCAGCCATGTAGACACTGCACCTGATTGTAGTGGCAAGGATGTAAAGCCCATTCATCATCTAAATTATGATGGCAAAGACATAGTATTGCCAGATGATACCAGTCAAGTGCTTAGCATACATCAATCACCCTATCTCCAACAGCATATCGGCCATAGTATCATTACAGCAAGTGGATTAACACTGCTAGGGGCTGATGATAAAAGCGGTGTGGCCGCAATTATGGAAGCTGCATTTTTTTTCATGCAGCACCCTGCTATCCCGCATGGGGATATCAAAATCTTATTTACACCAGATGAAGAAGTGGGCAAGGGAACCGCGAGGGTGGATATGGAAAAATTAGGGGCCGACTTTGGTTATACCCTCGATGGAGGAGAGGCAGGAAGTTTGGAGGATGAAACTTTCAGTGCAGATGCCGCTAATATTATTATTGAAGGAGTGATTGTTCATCCAGGTTATGCCAAAGGCAAACTGGTAAATGCATTAAAGGTAGCAGGGGCTATATTGGAAACACTTCCAAAAAATGAATGGAGTCCCGAAACCACGCAGGCAAGAGAAGGCTTTGTGCATCCAGTAGCTGTCAATGGGATTGCTGAAAAAGCTACCATACAATTGATTGTGCGTGACTTTACATTGGCAGGGCTTCAGGGGCATCACGAAAGATTACAGGTGCTTGCAGCTAGGGTAGTTGAGCAATTCCCTGGGGCTTCGATGCGGTATGAAGCACAGGAGCAGTATCGCAATATGAAAGAGGTGCTGGATAAACACCCGCAGGTTACCGCTTTTGCCGCAGAAGCGATACAACGGGCAGGGTTAGTTGTAAAAAAAGAAAGTATTCGGGGCGGCACTGATGGCAGTCGATTTAGCTATATCGGTATGCCCTGTCCGAATATATTTACCGGCATGCAAAACATTCATAGTAAACTAGAATGGGTAGGCACCAAAGATATGGCCAAGGCTGCAGAGACCATCGTCCATTTGTGCATGATATGGGAGGAGCGAAGCTAGAAGCCATTTCATTGATTTGAAAATGAATCTTTGGAAACTGTAACAGCTATTGGACTGTTTTTGTCCCCAGTAATTTAACAAAACTAATTATCAGGCATCTTGTAAAAGCGTTATCTTCAAACAAAATTGATATATATATGGAACTTTTAAGAAATTTTTGGTGGTTAATCCCCATTTTCCTGGTGGTGGCAGGTGGTTTATTTACTATCAACCAGGGCACTATAGGCGTAGTTACCCGGTTGGGTAAATACCATAGTATAAAACTGCCCGGCCTTAATTTTAAAGTCCCTTTTTTAGATCAGATCTATAAGAGGGTGAGCATTCAAAATCGATCGGTAGAGTTGGAGTTTCAGGCAGTAACCATCGACCAGGCGAATGTATATTTTAAATCCATGATTCTTTTTTCTGTAATGAATGTGGAAGAAGAAACCATTAAAAATGTGGCTTTTAAATTCATCAGTGAGAAGGATCTGATGCAGGCACTCATTCGTACCGTAGAGGGAAGTATCCGTGCATTTGTATCAACAAAAAAACAGGCTGAAGTATTAAATGTTCGTAGAGATATTGTTGACAATGTGAAAGAACAAATCGACGTTACCTTGGAGGGCTGGGGTTATCATGTACAAGATCTGCAAATCAATGATATTACTTTTGATGAAGCGATTATGACGAGTATGAGTAAAGTGGTGGCTAGTAACAATTTAAAGGCAGCTGCCGAAAATGAAGGTCAAGCTTTGCTAATCACTAAAACCAAAGCTGCTGAAGCGGAAGGTAACGCCATAAAAATTGCTGCAGAGGCCGAGCGCCAGGCAGCTCAATTACGCGGTCAGGGTGTTGCCTTATTTAGAGAAGAAGTGGCACGTGGTATGAGTCAGGCAGCTTCAGAAATGAAACAGGCCAATCTCGATACAAATGTTATTCTGTTTAGTATGTGGGTAGAAGCGATTAAGAATTTTGCAGAGTATGGAAAAGGGAATGTGATATTTTTAGATGGCGGAAGCGATGGAATGGAAAAAACCATGAAGCAGATCATGGCGATGACACAGCTGGAAAACAATAAAAAAGAAGGTATTTAAAATATTCCAACAATTTGGTGCAATAAAAAACCCCGTTTATTCGGGGTTTTTTATTGTTGCTCAATGAAGAGTTTTATTAGCAGCGAGTCATAGTGTAAGTCAAAAATTGCTTGCCATTTTTTAATTTACTTGATTAGTTGTCCTTGAATAAATTTACACTAGTGTTTTCAAAAATTTTGGAGGGCTCCTTTGGTTTGAAGCCTGCTCAAAAGCATATGCCATTTCAATTAATTCACCTTCCCGATATGCTCCTGCGATAAAAGAAAGTCCAATCGACAGTTCATGCACCTTTCCCATTGGCACGGTAATATGAGGATACCCCGCCATTGCTGCAGGCGGGGCAAAATAAAATCCGGTATCATAGTCTCCATTTACTAGATCGATGCAGTTGGCTAGCCCAAAACTGGTTGAACAGATGGCGTCTAACTGGTACTGTTGAATCAGGTCATCAATTATCTTTCGGGCGCTAGTGGATATTTTGAGGGCATCAATATATTCTTTCTCATTCAGCTTTCCCTTTGCATCACACAATTCTAGTAATTCTTGTTTGAAATAGGGCATCGCAATGGCTTCATTTTGTCTGTTAAAGGTAATTACATCGGTCAGGGTTTTTACTTTGGCATTTGCATTAGCGAGATATTTATTTACTCCGTCCTTAAACTCATATTGTAACACGGTGAATTCAGCATCGCCTAATGGTTTGGTAAACTTTAGCAATTCTATTTCAATTATAGTGGCCCCATTTTTTTTCAACAAACTGATTGCCTGTTGATAAATAGACACGATTGCTTCATTGCCTTTTAGAAAAGATTTTTCGATCCCTATTCTTTTTCCTTTCAGTCCTTTAAGATTTAAAAAGCTCGTATAATCTTTTTTCCCTTTTCCCTCACTCTGTTTGGTTATAGGGTCTGCCTCATCTATCCCAGCCAGCGCTCCTAATAATATGGCAGCGTCCGTAACAGTCCTTGACATAGGCCCTGCAGTATCCTGGGTTGCAGAAATTGGTATAATGCCTGATCTGCTCCATAATCCAACCGTTGGCTTGATCCCCACTATGCCACAAAAGGAAGATGGGGCAATGATAGATCCATCCGTTTCCGTGCCAATCGCAATGGCGCAAAAGTTTGCAGCTACTGCCGCTCCTGAGCCTGAACTTGATCCACTGGAACTACGGTCTAGTATATAGGGGTTTTTTGTTTGACCCCCTCTGCTACTCCATCCGCTGCTGGACCTAGTAGAACGAAAGTTGGCCCATTCGCTGAGATTGGTTTTGCCTAAAAGTACGGCACCAGCTTCTCGAAGTTTTCCTATTATAAAAGCGTCCTTTGCTGCTACATTTCCTTTCAATGCCAATGCACCTGCAGTTGTCATCATTTTGTCGCCCGAATTGATATTATCCTTGATTAGTATGGGGATCCCATGCAAAGGGCCGCGTAATTTACCTTCCTTTCTTTCTTTATCCATTGCATCGGCAATGGACAAAGCATCGGGGTTTATTTCAATTATAGCTTTGAGAGTTGGACCTGATTGATCAATGGCTTCAATTCTTTTTAAATATAGTTCAGTTATTTTACGGGAACTAAATTCACCCTTGGACATTTTTTCTTGCAATTGAGGAATGGTAATTTCATTGAGCGGAAACAAGTCTTTTTCCTCATTGATTGCTAGGTTTGACGTTATTGTTTCGGAGGACTTATCGGTATTATTGCAACCACTAGAGATTGCAGCCAACGACAAACTTGCTATCGAAGCATTTTGTAAAAATTTTCTTCTTTCCATTGTGTGCGAATTTAAAATGAAATAAAATAGTAGGGATGGTTGGAATTGTAATTAAGCCATTTTAAAAAAAAATATCTAAGTCGATGATCATTATAAAGTATCCTCTAAACAAAAAAATCCCGAAGTTAAGTTCGGGATTTTTTTTGATTCAATCAAATGGTGTTAATTATTTTGGATCGCTGTCTCGAAGTTTACTGTTTTTTCTACTGTAGAAAAAATAAATAATAAAACCGATTGCCAACCAAACAAATAAGCGGAGCCAGTTGGTCCAGCCTAGGCCAAAGATCATAGCAGCACAAACGAGTACGCCTGCTATCGGAACAAATGGCACCCAAGGTGTTCTGAATTGTCGGGGAAGATTAGGCTCTGTTTTTCTCAAAATCAATACGGCAATACACACCAAAATAAATGCAAACAATGTTCCAATGCTCGTCATATCACCTACTACATCGCCGGGAATAAATGCGGCGAATAGACCTACCAATACTAAAATGATCAGGTTGGCTTTATAAGGGGTTTTATATTTTGGATGTACATCGCTAAAGACCTTGGGCAATAAGCCATCTCTACTCATACTATAAAAAACCCTGCTTTGACCTAGCAGCATTACCAGAATTACGGAAGAAAATCCTGCAAGTATGGCGATGGTAACTAGCTTACTTAGCCATTGATAACTAGCCGGCATGAATTTGTCAATGGCGGCTACTACAGATGCTTCCTTTCCAGTGGTTCTAAAAAATTCGGTTGGGGCAAGGCCGGTTAAAACATGAGCAAATAAAATGTATAAAACGGTGCAGATAGCGAGTGAACCTAAAATTCCTATTGGCATTGCTTTCTTTGGGTTTTTTGTTTCCTGAGCAGCCGTGCTTACTGCATCAAAACCAATAAAGGCAAAGAACACCACGCCTGCAGCACCTAAAATACCGCGTAGGCCACCAAAATTATGATCAATTCCTTGGTGATCAATATATACAGAAGGAGATGGAATATAGGGCACATGGTTGGAAGGATTGATAAAATCCCAACCCAAAACAATAATTAGGATTACGATGGCTACCTTGGTTATAACGATGATTCCATTTACAAATGCAGACTCTTGGGTACCTTTTATCAACAGCAAGCTGAGCAGCGTTACAATTCCAAGAGCAGGAAGATTGATAAGGCCATGTTCGCCAGTAATTACCGACACTTCAAAAGGAGAATGACACCATTGATAAGCGATTGCCTTACAATGGAGCACATTTACCAATAAATTATTGAGGTATTCGCTCCAGGCAATGCCCACAGTTGCTGCACCTACCGCATATTCCAATACCAAGTCCCATCCTATTACCCAGGCGAGCAATTCACCCATGGTAGCATATGTGTAGGTATAGGCGCTTCCCGAAATGGGTATAGAGGAAGAAAGTTCAGCATAACACAATCCTGCCAATGCGCAGCCGATAGCAGCCACAATAAAACCAATCGTTACCGAAGGTCCTGCATTTTGAGCTGCCGCCGAGGCGGTTCTAACAAAAAGTCCGGCACCAATAATTGCACCTATTCCTAAAGCTACCAAAGCTCCTGCACTTAGCGTACGCTTTAATCCATCTGCCGAATCGCCACCAGCTTCGTCCAGTAAAACTTGGACTGTTTTTTTTGTAAATAAACTCATGTTAAAGTGTTGGGTTAGTAATTAATTTAGTGGAAAAATAAGCAATAAATTCTTAAATGAGCCATCCTGCCTATTTTTTTGTGGCTTCGGTCGTTTAACAAGTATTAAATATTATATTGCGAAACTATTATTTCAAATATGGGCATTCAAACTTTTCCAAAAAACCGGCTGACCTTGTACATTGGCATCGCTCTCCTTGCTGGGATCGTAGGGGGATTTATTTTAAATAAAAATTACGTAGGAAAGGAGAATGAGCAGATAGCCTTTGCAGAGTTGCATTTATTGCAATTCCAGGAGACTATGAAGCCCTATGAAAAGATGAAAGATAGTGTCGGATACTATCGCTTATTGGCTGTTCAAAAAAATATACTCATTCAAAAAAAGCTGGCTTCCACACAATTGTTGGCAAGTGCCGATAAGCCTCATACCTTATCTCAAATTAAGTTGCTCTCAGATTCGCTAAATGCAGTCAACGCAAAATTAACTTTGTTCACGGATACATCTAATGCGATCTATCAGGAGTTAAAAAAGCAAAAAGAATTGACGGCAGTCAAAAAAAATGAGTTCCTAAAGCAGCGGGATAAAAAATTAGATTGGTTTACCCTCTTGGCAGATATTTTTTTAAGGCTCATTAAAATGATTGTAGCTCCACTGGTATTTACCACATTGGTAGTGGGCGTGGCCAAATTGGGAGATATCAGTGCTGTAGGTCGTATTGGGGGCAAAACATTACTTTGGTTTATCAGCGCTTCACTTATGAGCTTGTTATTAGGAATGATATTGGTGAATTTTTTTAAGCCTGGTGTTTCCATGCATTTAACACTCCCAGAACTCAATGCTGGAAGTGGTATTGATAAGGCAGCGCTTACCATCAAGGATTTTTTCTATCATGTATTTCCGGCTAGTTTTATAGATGCGATGGCCAAAAATGAAATCCTGCAAATTGTAGTGTTTGCACTTTTTTTTGGAGTGGCCGCTGCAGCAATTGGAGATATTGCGAAACCAGTTGTACATGCTATAGATGTGCTGGCTCAAATCATTTTAAAAGTTACCGGCTATGTCATGAATTTTGCACCGCTCGCAGTTTTTGGAGCGATGGCGGCCATCATCGCAAAACAGGGTATCGGTATTTTAAAAACCTATTCTATTTTTATTGGAGAGTTTTATTTTGGCTTGATCTTGTTATGGTTATTTCTGATTCTTGCCGGTTCATTATTTGTCGGAAAGCGGGTACTCAATTTAATTAAAAGAATGAAAGAGCCAATTTTATTGGCCTTTAGCACTTCCAGCAGTGAAGCTGCTTTTCCAAAAACAATGCAAGAGCTGGAGAAATTTGGATGCAAGAATAAAATAGTGAGTTTTGTTTTACCCCTGGGTTATTCTTTCAATTTGGATGGCAGCATGATGTATATGACATTTGCTTCATTATTCATTGCTCAAAGCTATGGTATGGATATCCCTATGGCAACGCAGTTGACTATGTTGCTGGTATTGATGCTTACAAGTAAGGGGATTGCAGGTGTACCCAGAGCATCACTGGTAGTAATTGCCGGCACACTGGCTACTTTTAACATTCCCGAAGCAGGTATCGCTTTACTTTTAGGAATAGATCCATTGTTGGATATGGGAAGAAGTGCTACCAATGTGGTAGGCAATAGTATTGCAACTGCAGTAGTGAGTAAATGGGAGGGGGAATTGACAATGGGTGAAAAAGAAGCAGCATTTAAATAAGCAACAATCTTTTTAATTGACTGGCATAAGTGTATAATAAAATTGCTTTAAAATATTATTCTAAATAAAGATTTACAAAACGCATGCTCGATTTTATTTTATTATTTCACTGGACACAATTGTTGCAACCACAATGGTATATTGACAACGGCGGTTTATGGTTTATTGTGTTTGCAGTTTTTGCAGAGACAGGATTATTCGCAGGTTTTTTTTTACCAGGAGACTCCTTGTTGTTTGTTACAGGCATCTTTAGCGATAACCTCGTTAAAACAGCCTTTGGAATTGAATTGCAAAGTTCATTTTTCAATTTGATGGTGTTGGGGATCGTTATTTCCTTGGCCGGGGTCATAGGCAATTTTGCAGGATATTGGTTTGGTCAAAAAAGTGGTCCATATTTATTTGAAAAAAAAGACAGCTTTTTGTTTAAGAAGAAATATTTGTTTCAGGCCAAAGATTTTTACGACAAGCATGGGGGAAGTGCCATTGTAATGGCTAGGTTTTTACCTATCCTCCGAACTTTTGCACCCATTGTTGCCGGAATAGTGGCGATGGATAAAAAGAAATTTACATTTTATAATATCGCTGGTTCCTTTTCCTGGGTTTTTTCAATGTTGTTTGCCGGCCATTACCTACAAATTCTATTTCTGGATTGGTTTAGCTTTGATCTGAAAAAACACTTGGAAGTAATTGTTGTAGGCATCGTGTTGATTACTACTGCTCCCATATTATTAAAATTATTTTTCGGAAAAAACAAAAAGTAGTCATGGCCTTTTGGCGAAAAACTGATTAGATGAATAAAACTTCCAATTCCATTTTTAACATAACAGTTCTAGTAGCCGCCTTAGGTTATTTTGTAGATATTTACGACCTGCTTTTATTCCAAATTGTAAGAGTAGATAGTTTAAAGGATATGGGTCTTTCAATAGCGCAGGTAAAATCCGAAGGAGAATTTATTATAAGCGTTCAGATGATTGGATTGTTGTTGGGTGGAATTATTTGGGGTGTTGTGGGCGATAAAAAAGGGCGACTGAGTGTTTTGTTTGGCTCCATTGTATTGTACTCTATTGCTAATATTATCAATGGGTTTGTTCAAACCCCTAATCAA
>JBIKOV010000208.1:0-5868 GCA_044357815.1 Ferruginibacter sp.
ATGGGGCGTTGAATTGGGAAAGGTGTTAGCGAATAAAATATTGCCGGAACTAAAAACGGATGCCCCCATCCATTCACATGACTCATCTACCAATGGCCTGGTGAATGCCTTTAAAAAAATGAGGAAATAAATTTTAACTAATCAGGGTATTCAGCTAACTAAATTATTTTTATCATAAGACTTAAAACGCATTTTCATCCCCTTTTACAATTTTATAGATCGTCAAAAATAAAATCCGAATATCTAACCAGATTGTCCAATTTTCGAGATACCATAAATCACTCGTAACCCTGGATTTTAGTTGTTGATTATCAGTAATCTGACCCCTAAAACCATTTATTTGCGCCCATCCAGTGATACCTGGTTTTGAAAATTGTCGGATCATAAAATTGTCCACAATTTTTGAATAATCAGAAGTGTGTTTTACCATGTGAGGTCTTGGACCAACCAAACTCATTTCACCAATGAGTACGTTTATAAATTGAGGAAATTCATCCAAACTTGTTCTTCTTAAAAATTTACCCACTCTGGTTACACGCTGGTCAAATTTTGTTGCCTGTTTGCTTTCTGCATCTGGATTAATTCGCATACTTCTGAATTTTAAGCAATTGAATTTTTTATTATTTTTTCCGGATCGTTGTTGAGAGAAAAAAATTGGACCCTTTGAATCCAATAAAATCAACATCCCCAACAAGGGAATCAACCATGAAAGAATAAAAATGACTACTAAAAAACTAACGGCTACATCCAGTATTCTTTTTTTAATTTGATTACCAATATTATCCAATGGATCACGGCGCAATGAAAGAATCGGCAAATCCCGAATATAGTCAATAACAACAGGAGTCTTAATCAGTGATGTAAAATCCGGAACTACTTTAAAACGAATGCAGTCCCTTTCCGCCTCATGAAGGATTGTATAAATGTATTGATTTTGTTCTGGAGGAATGGTAGAAAATATTTCCTGAACGTCCAGTTTTTTTGCAATAGCAACCGTATTTTTTATTTCAGCCAAAATTGGATAATACGACAACTCATTTACATTCTTATTTTCCTCTGTAAATCCAACCAAATCAATATTAAGCCCTTCTTCAGAAAAGTATTTAGCCAATTTTTTAGCCGTATTGTTATAACCGATGATGATTACCTTATTTAGCAATCGGTTGGATTTTTTCAAATAAATATGGATACCAAGGTATAAAAACCGATTCGTTAATAAACCAAATCCAAACGCTATAAATGTGATAAAAACAAATCCCCTAGAAATTTGAAATTTTCGAAAAAAGAAAAGATAAAACAATAATACAATGATCCAAAATAAATAAACTTGGGCGGTTCGCTTAATAAAAAATTCAAATCGATTAAATGCCCCTCCAGAATAGGTTTTTAAAATAAATGTAAGCCCGATCCAAGATCCATTTAAGAGTACCCAATACTCCATGTAAACGCTTGAAATTATCCAATTTACGTTTTCATTAAAAATATAATGAACGGACAATAAAATAATGTTCAAAAAAAACAAGTCTAAAATAATGACCGTATTATGTATGTAATTTTTTAATGGAGCATTCATAATAAAAACATTCAACTCTATTGACAATCCCAACTTTTATTAGGTAAATACTATACTGCAGACAATAGGGAATTATAGATCCCCCTACTGGAAATTTGCTAAGACAGGAAAGATATATAAAAAAAAAACATTATCCAATGAGATGCATAAATAAAAAAAATCTCCAAAAAGAGGGATAGAATTGATGCTGAATACGGGTAATTTTTGGGTAATTATTACTAAAGACAGGAATGCTTTTAACAGCATATAGAAAAAAAGGAATCAAAAAAACTAAAAAGGTTTTAAACATAACAGAAATGACTGTATTATCGACCAGTTTCCGAAACGATTGTATGTAACTGCTTGATGAAACCTTTGTCTATAATCAAATCTTCTAGCCTTAAATGCATCCTGTAATTCCAGTAATGCTTTGGATCTGCCGGTATATTGATTCGTTCATCATTTGGATTCGCTCTTCGCAAATTTGCATCCATTCCTAGAATATCTTGTATCTGAAAAACACACCACATTGCAGGTGATTGAAGATGCTGAATCAGCATTTCCTTATTGATTGCCGGCTCACAATTAAATGGAGCAATGCCTTTGTGACCCAGCACAGTATTATAAAAATGCTGGGTTTTTCCAGGATTTTCTTCCCACCATCCCCGGATGGTGCTCATATCGTGGGTTGAAGGGGTGATAACGGATAAATAAGGAGCATCTTTTGGATGGAGAAATTCTTCATTAGACTGCTTTGGCATTCGCTGTATCTCTAGACTGAGAATACCCAGCTGCCGCATTACCTCGGGTACACAAGTTGGCACCATTCCCAAATCCTCACCACAAACCAACATATTGGTACTTCGCTTCAGTTTGGGCAACTTATACATCGCTTCCTTTCGCCAGAATTCGTCCTGACGATGAAAAAAATAATTAATGTACAATTGCTTTAATTTCTGTTTCGAATATTCGTCTAAATCCCGAAAAGAATTTGTTTGGTCTACATGAATTCGAAAATGAAACTGCTGAATCTGTGATCCATCTTCCTCAAAAAAAATAACATTGCTGATCAAATCAAACAAACCGGTCATTAATAAAAGGTTATCCTCAGTTTGGGGTAGCTGATGAAAGTGACACTCCACTTTACGCTGTGTATCGAAGCCAGGTAATAATTTAAAACTATCATCCCCCCAAACAAGAAAATTTGCTTTTACAAAATCGGCCTGATTACCAAATTTCTCATTCACTAAATAGTCGGGGATATAGGGTTTGCAGTACCGTTGATATTGAAATGAAATACCCTGTTGATACAATTCATTCAGATGAATGGGAATGGCTGGAACAAATTTACCCATGATTCCTTCCACTGCATGTAAAGGGATACTCCAAATACGGAAAAAACCCAGAATATGATCAATGCGAAAGGCATCAAAATATTCACTCATCTGCTCAAAACGCTTGCGCCACCAGGTAAAATCGTCTTCCTGCATTTTCTTCCAGTTATAGGTAGGGAATCCCCAGTTTTGTCCCTTCACTGCAAAATCATCTGGCGGGGCCCCTGCTTGCACATCCATATGAAACAATGCTGGAGCCATCCATGCATCAGATCCATATCTATAAATACCAATAGGCAGATCCCCTTTAATAACAATTCCATTTTTATGGGCATAAGCAGTCACTTCTTTTAATTGTAAATGAAGATGATACTGGATAAAATAATGGATAGCAATACCCTCATAATGGGGTTGATCAGGGGAAGCCAGCAACTGAACTGCTGCATTATTGAATGTACTGTGTGACTTCCACTGGCTAAAATCAGCCGTTTCGTATTTATCTCTTAAATAGCAAAAAGCTGCATAAGGAATCAACCAATGACGATTTAAATCAAAAAATTCAACATAGTGAATATCTCCTAAAAAAGCTTGTTTTTGGGAGGTAAATAATTCCTTCAGCGCAGAAAATTTCAGATTCATCACCTGATTATAATTTACTTCCAAAGAATGGTTAAGCTTCTCTTTATTTTTGTATAATGACTTAATGATCGCATTGTTTTTACTTCCTGCCACCTTTTCAACATTGATGTATAAAGGATGCAAGGCAAAAGTAGAAATGGCGGCATACGGATATGAATCAAGAAAAGAATGAGTAGCCGTAGTATCATTAATAGGCAATAATTGGATTAATTTGAATCCGCTATTTTTTGCCCAATCAACCAATAATGCGATATCTGAAAACTCTCCTGTTCCAAAACCTTTTTCAGTTCTCAAACTAAATACAGGAATAGACACCCCTGCTCCCCTCCATGTTGGAAAACCTAACTGTGCAAAACCATCATGTAAAATGGTGGTAGTCAATTTTCGATTTTCGCCTTTCAACACCCTGTTGGTTCCCAATTCAAAACCTAGGAATTTTTTTTCTTTGGTGTTGTATATGCCATACTTGTAAGATATTGGAAAAATAGAGTTACTAAGATCTAGCTGGATAGTCCACCATGATCCCTTTTTTGTAAGATGATGAAGGTGATCGGTTTGCCAATCACCCAATTGAATACCGGATCCTCCAATACACAGCACTTCATCCCCGATAGCTGTGGGAGCCTTTACCCTAAACTCGTGGGTAAATTTTTGGTGAATGGGTTCAAAAGGAGTTGATGTTTGGGAAGATCTGAATAATACATCCTGAAAGGCTTTTGTGAAAAATGAATTTTCTATTTGACCCGCATGGTTCCAGGTGTCAACCAAAATAAGTTCTTCCCCCTTTAAGGCTTCAAATTGAATCACCCTATCATTGCCCCATTCCACGATCTGAATTCCATCTATATCTTCTAGGATGTAATGATAATGTAAGTCCGGTAAACTCCATCCGCTGGAGGGAATATCAATGCTTCCATGCCAAAATTCTTCATTGAGATACTGCAGTGGCAGGGCCTTATTAAAATCATTGTTTCCCAAAGCAGTATGTGTTCCAGAAACAAACAATGCCTGCCCAAATTTTGTTGAAAATCGAATCGTAAAGTTAAATATCATTAGTAAACCAACTTAATAGAGAGGTAATATAAGCACTTTATCGTCTAACGTAAAAAATACACAATAAATAACTATGTTAAAAATAAAAAAAAAGTAAGTAATCTTTTAAAAATGGCCTTTAAACAACCAAAATTTAAAATATTACTTACCACACTTATAAATTAGTAAGATTTGCCCTACTTTTGCAAAAATCAATTACACAATGGAATCTACAAAAAAATCTACCGGCCTATATTGGATACTATTTTTTGCATCCTTAGTTGCATCTGTTATTGTTTATAAAGTTGGGGGTGGGTACTGTTCTATGGTACTTCCCTTTAATGTTACTTTTTTTGCAAAGGCCTTGGATTTAATGTAATCCTTTTATCGGTTGTTTATTTTTTTAAACTATTGATAATGGCTGAGAACTCAGCTGCTACCAAGGAGGCGCCGCCTACTAGACCTCCATCTACATCTGTTTGGCCAAAGATTTCTTTCGCATTAGCAGCTTTTACACTTCCTCCATATAAAATGGAAATGCTATCAGCTATTTCTTTGCCAAATTGCTCAGCCATTACATTTCGAATATGGGCATGCATTTCTTGGGCTTGCTCACTCGATGCAGTTTTACCTGTACCAATGGCCCATATTGGCTCATAAGCAATTACAAAGCCCCTCAGGCTTTCCCCAGTTAAATGAAATAGGCTTTCCTTCAATTGATTTTCTACATAACTGTTTTGAGTACCCGCTTCGCGTATCTGCAAGGCCTCGCCACAACAAAATATAGGTAACAACCCGTATTCAAAACAGATATTTACTTTTTCGGCCAATAGGGCATTGGTTTCATTAAAATATTCTCGGCGTTCACTATGACCGATGATTACATAGGGTACTCCGATACTTTTCAACATTTCTACACTTACTTCACCGGTATAAGCACCGGAAACTTTATTAGAGCAGTTTTGTGCTGCCAACGAAAAATGCTGTTTTCCAGCAATCTTTTCATTGATATTGATTAAATAGGGAAATGGAACTCCAAAAACTGCTTGCTGGTTTTCGGTTAATTCAATTGGATTTGCCAATAAATCAGTCATTAAAGTTTCTGCCTGCTCAATACTCAGGTTCATTTTCCAGTTAGCTGCTGCGATTTGTTTTCTCATTTTTTGTGTTTATAGTTGCGAATAAAGTTGTTGTATCATTTCTTTTTCTTGCTCTGTCACTACCGACCCTTTCAGCATTTTCCAGTTGCTGATATCCTCCAAAACCTTTTCAAAAATATACCTTTCATTACCCCAGGTAAAATTAACAACC
>JBIKOV010000209.1:0-5830 GCA_044357815.1 Ferruginibacter sp.
GCATTGATTTGTTTCCATTTAAGTGACGAAGGGTTGCCTCCAAAAATCTGGGCCTGAACAAATACAGGCAGTAAAAACAACCACAGGAGTGCAAGTATTTTTTTTTCAAAATTCATGAAGCTAAAGGTATGAAATGAAACAATCTTTTCCTTGAAAGAAAACAAGTTTGGAAACTAAGACTCCAAGGATAACGATAAGTTAATAGGGGCTATTCAAATTTGCTCGTCTATCGGACCTTTGCCAATTCGCTCGATAATTAGCATTTTCAATAAAAAATAAACCTACTCAATTGTATTCAAATTCAAAATAACCTAATAATTCTTTTTCTTTAGAAAAGCATTTTTCAATAATTCGAAGGCCATCATTGTATGTATTTTTCCAAGTAAAATAATTATTGGAAATGCCTTCTTCTGTGGTAATCATTTGGGTTACCTGGCCTGCGCTATTGTATTCAAATAAAAAATCAGGCATCAGTTTGGCTCTTATAGCATTGTATTTTACAATATCAGTGAGCCTTTTTTTAGTGTCGTAATAGTAATAATAGTGTTTGCCATTTTTACCCAAATCATTTTCATCAATCACATTTCCCTTTTCATCGGTTGTGAAAATCACCGTAGCTGTGTCGGTTTGATTTCGAATGCGTAACATCTTTGTAGGATGGCCTTTTGGGTCATAAAAGTATTGGTGCTCCTCAATCGTTTTGGCAGAAAAGTCATCATCTATAGGTTTGGCAATGTTTACAAATATTTTGAGATGCCCCTTGGGGTCGTATTGATAGGAAGAGGAGGAATTGGAAACGGAGGAACTATTTTTGGAAGCAATTAATTGCCCTTCAGCATTGAATTGAGAACTGAGGATTGACTTTTCAGTAATATTTGATTTGGTATAAGTTTCAATTTTGCGGTAATCTTTGCTGATTTTTTTTTCACAAAAAAAGCCACGGCTAGGCTCCCCATTGCCTTCAAAACTGTGTACCAGAATATTCCTGATTTTTTGTTCCTTGAATTGTTTGATTTCCTCAGAAAGTTGAAGGTTGCTCACAATATCAAGGTAATGATATTGCGAAATTCCCGCTGTTGAAATTGCCATCAGTAATATCAGTTGTATCCATATTGACTTGCCCATAGGTGTATTTTGAATAGTAAAATTAAGGCAGTAGGATGTAATTAATGAAAAGTATTGGCTTATTAGGAAAATATTTTGATTGTATTTTTTTTGAAACGAGGGTTTGAGGGCAATTTGTTAAAGTTGGATTGGTATTGACCATTTTCTTTTGCATAATTGCCTCCAAAATGTTGGTTGCGGTTTTTCTTTATTATTTTTAATCAAATTTAAATATGTATGCAGTCCACTACTGAAAATGCTTTTTCAAGATTGGTTACAATTATGGATGAACTTAGGGAGAAATGTCCCTGGGATAAGGTTCAAACGATTCAAACGCTGCGGCAGTTGACGATTGAAGAAACCTACGAGTTAACCGATGCGATTACCGATGGAGATTGGAAGGGTATCAAGGAGGAGTTGGGCGATATTTTACTTCACATCGTTTTTTATGCTAAAATAGGGGCTGAGCAAAACCAATTTACCCTGGATGAAGTGATTAATGGTGTTTGCGAAAAGCTTATTTTCCGCCATCCGCATATTTATAGTGATGTGGTAGTAGCCGATGAGGAAGATGTAAAGCGAAACTGGGAAAAATTAAAAATAAAGGAAGGCAAAAAATCAATATTAGCCGGGGTGCCCAAGGCGCTTCCTGCTACTATCAAAGCCATGCGTTTGCAAGAGAAGGCCAAACAGGTGGGCTTTGAATGGGAAAACAAGGAACAGGTTTGGGATAAAGTAGAAGAAGAAAAGGCTGAATTGTTTGAGGCAATTGCTTCGGGCAATAAAAACGATATGGAAGATGAGCTAGGAGATGTCTTTTTCTCCTTGATCAACTTTGCAAGGTTTTTGCAAATAGATGCTGAAAATGCCCTGGAGCGAACCAATAAAAAATTTATCGACCGATTTAATAAAATGGAGGCGGCCGCTTCTTTATCTGGAAAAGAACTGCATGAAATGACTTTAGGGGAGATGGATGCTATTTGGAATCAAATAAAGCGAAAATAATGCTTGTTTAAACCAAGCATCGTTAATATTTTAGCACATAAGTAAAGGGGATTAGGGGTTAAATCTTTCTATACCCAGTGCTAGTTATAAGAAATGTCAACAGAATAATTTTCATACTGTAATTGCAGTTAATATAATTTTATTTTGCAAAAATACGCTTCCTTTAAACAGTTTTTTATCAGAAATAGTTACCTGTTGGTAATTGCTGCTTGGTTGATTACGATATCTTTTATTATTGATAATTACCTTACGGGGAATGCTTCGCCCAAAACGGTTGCCAAAAACCTAAGTAGTTTTATTGCGAGGCAGCAAAATGACTTTGCCTCCATCGCCTCCGATACCGCTGTTTTAAATCATCTTGTCAGCCAACACTACGATGAATCGCTGCTCCAGCAGTTAAGCTCCAAAAAATATTATTTATTTGGTTATCAAACAAAAAATTACGGTAATCATTCCAATCTACTTTTTTGGTCTACGCAGGTAGTAGATCCATCTTTGGCCCTTGCTTCAATGAATCTGCAAACTGGTTTCATTCAATTATCGAATGGTTATTATGTATGGCAAAAAAGTAGTTTTAAAGATATTACCCTGCTTGGATTGATTCCCATTATGTGGAACTATGCCATTACAAACGATTACCTAACCAATTCCTTTACAACCGGAAAAGATATTGAGAAAGCCTATTCGATTTCCGATAAAAAACTAGCACATGCAGTTTATTCGGTTGAGGGCAATTTCCTTTTTTCCTTGGTACCCAAGGCACTTAGCAGTGTAGTTCATAATAATTTACTGGCTTTCATTTTACGAATGATCGCGGTGGTTTTTATATTGTTTTTTATACAACTGACGGCCGTCTATCTGATTCATATAAACTTTTACAAAGGGGTCTCATTTTTAACCCTACTGATTATCGGTTTGCGCATAGCCAGTTATTATTTACCCATTCCTGTAAATTTTCGACAGTTTGAATTGTTCGACCCAGCTATTTATGGTTCCAATAGTATATCACGGTCTTTAGGAGATTTGCTAATCAATTCGATATTGTTTTTGTGGGTAATTCTTTTTATTCGATTTTATATACAGGACAAAAAAGTTACCCTATTGATAAAATCTGCCTTTATTAAGTGGTGGGTGATACTTTTTGGGGCAACCATTTTACTGCTTTGCACCATTCTTGTCGGTCATGTTTTTAGATCGATGGTGGCGGATTCAAATATCTCTTTTGACGTAGTTAATTTCTATACCCTATCAGTATACAGTGTGATTGGGTTTATTGTTTTTGGCTGTTTGGCTATTGGGTATTTTTTGGTAACTCAAATTGTCATTTATCTGCTTCAGCCCTTACTGCCTAAAAATATCTTGCTGCTTTTAATGGTTATAACTGTCATTGGTCTTTTAGTGTTGTCGTTTCGGGTAAGCAATCCAAATGTGTTATTTGAGTTGTATTTATTGATATGGCTATTGGTTTATTTATTGCTACTTAATAATCAATATCTTTTTTTACTTACCTCAGCAATTATTTCATCCAGGTTTATTTTCTGGTTGTTTTTCTTTTCAATATCGATCAGTTCAGTCATTTTGATTGAAAATGGCAATAAGGAAATGGGGCAGCGGAAGCACTATGCAGAAATACTGGCCATTAAGGCAGACCCATCCAGTGAAAGACTAATGAATACTGTTTTGACTGATTTCAGTAGTGATGCGCTTGCTCCTGTCTTTGATTCGTTTAAAATGGCTGAATCCAACAAATCACTGAAGGGTAGTTTATTGAATGATAATTTTACGGGGTATTTGAATAAATATGATACCAAAATATTCACTTTTGATGCGAATGAAAAATCCTTGTTCAATGAAGATTCAGCCTCTTTCAATATCCTAAATACCATTTTGAATACGCAGGCAAAACCTACTGCAATTCCCGGACTTTATTTTTATGATGTTTCTTATGATCGGTTCAATTACATCAGTAAAAAGGAAATTATTGATGCTACAAGTAAGCTGTTAGGATATGTTTTTATTTTAGCGAGTCCCAAAAAATACAAAACCGATGCTTTGTATCCCGAACTTTTTTTGAAAGGCTATGAAAACTCCATTGAAAATTCACCCGTGTATTTTTATGCAGTATACAATCAACTCAGGTTAGTGAGTAGTCACAATGAATATGCTTTTCCACTTCAGCTGGCTTCTAATAATTCCCGTCCTGCTACTTTTAGGTCAGTGAAGCATTCAGGGTATGATGAACTTTGGTACAAATCTGGCGCAGGAAAAGCGGTGGTAATTGTTAAGAAAGATAATTTTTTTATTGAAACCATTACTTTATTCTCCTATTTGTTTTGTACATTTTTATTCATTACCGCCATCTCTTGGATACTAACTGCCCTTATTCAATCTCGATTGCATTTGCGTGAATTGGGAAGGTATTGGCAAATGAGTATACGGAACCAGATTCATAGTACGGTAATTTTCATTAGTCTAAGCGCTTTCATTATAGTAGGGGTTGCCACCATTATATTTTTCATTGACCAGTATAATAACAATAACAGGGAACAATTGGGCACCACCATCCATATCATGCAAAATGAAGTTCGGAACGCTTTATCAGACATGATTTTTTTGGATGATGTAACAAAGGTGTATGACGATCAATACCTTAATCGGCTCAAAAAACTGATTTCTAAAATATCAGAGGCACATGCAGTGGATATTAATTTTTATGATCTAGATGGCGCTCTTAGGGCATCTTCATTGCCCCTTCCTTATAGTAAGGGAATTGTGAGTAGTAAGATGGATCCGCTTGCTTATTACCATTTGCATCATTTGAAGGAAATACAGTTTTTCAAAGAGGAAACGATTGGTAGTTTACAATTTCTAAGTAATTATGTACCCATCATGGATGAATCTGGAAGTGTATACGCTTATCTCAATACCCCTTATTTCACTTCTCAATCCAAACTGCGCCAAGAGATATCCAATTTTTTGGTAGCGATCATTAACCTCAATGCATTTATATTTTTGATTGCCGGGGTGATTGCCTTTTTTATTACCAATCGAATTACCCGTTCTTTTTCTTTTATCAGCAATAAAATGAAGGCGATTAGTCTGGGGCAAATGAATGAGACCATCATCTGGAATCGAAAGGACGAAATAGGAGACTTGGTGGCTGAATATAACAAGATGGTTGCCAAGCTGGACGATAGTGCAGTGGCGCTAGCTAAAAATGAAAGAGAGAGTGCCTGGAGGGAGATGGCAAGACAAGTGGCCCATGAAATTAAAAACCCATTGACCCCCATGAAGCTGAGTTTACAACATCTTCAACGTGCAATTGAAATGGGGAAAGGCGATATTCAGGAGCTGACTAAAAGTGTGAGTAGAACGTTGGTTGAACAAATTGATCACCTTAGTCAGATTGCAGCAGATTTTTCGCAGTTTGCCAATATTGGTAATCCTCACAAAGAAGTATTTGACTTAAATGAAATGATTCAGTTATTAACGCAATTACATTTCATTGAAGGCGACCTAGACCTTACCTGGAAGCCCGAGGATGTTAAAGTGCTGATAACGGCAGACCGAACTCATATTAACCGATTATTTACCAACTTAATTCAAAATGCACTTCAGTCTATTCAGGAAGGAAGTAGCGCTAGTATTATCGTTGCAGAAAAGTTACATAATAAAAATGTACTGATCACCGTTAGTGATAACGGCGTAGGAATTCCCGAAG
>JBIKOV010000210.1:0-5829 GCA_044357815.1 Ferruginibacter sp.
TATAACGCAAATGTGCATGCGATACTGCATGACCTTGCTCTTGCAATTCTTTACAAGCACTTTTAATAGCCCCATAAGTACTTCCCCATCCTAGTACCAGCACCTTGCCCTTTTCGGCACCACTATCTAATTTTTGCTCGGGGATATAATTCGCAATCAGGTCTACTTTTTTCTGTCTTGTTTTCACCATATGCTGGTGATTGTCTGAATCGTAACTGATGTTTCCAGTCAAATCTTCTTTTTCAAGCCCACCCACACGATGTTCCAATCCAGGAGTACCTGGTATCGCCCATGGTCGAACTAATTTTTCGTCTCTTTTATAGGGCTGAAATTTTCCATTTGCATCAAAATAGTCGGTGTTTTTGGGTGAAGCAAAAGACACTTTGATTTCCTGCAATTCTGAAGCAGTAGGGAATTTCCAGGGCTCAGCGCCATTGGCAATATACCCATCACTTAAAAAGATTACAGGAGTCATATGTTGTACACTAATCCTTACTGCTTCATAGATGGCAGCAAAACAATCACTGGGCGTAGATGCTGAAATTACCGGCATAGGGCACTCCCCATTACGTCCGTAATATGCCTGCATCAAATCACTCTGTTCTGTTTTGGTTGGTAACCCAGTACTAGGTCCTCCCCTTTGTACATTGATGATGATCAACGGTATTTCTAGCATTACTGCTAGCCCCATTGCTTCTCCTTTTAATGCCATTCCAGGTCCGCTGGTAGTGGTAACGCCCAAACTACCTCCATAACTGGCTCCAATAGACGAAGTAATAGCGGCTATCTCATCTTCAGCTTGGAAAGTCTTAATGGCAAAGTTTTTATATTTACTTAGGTCATGCAAAATATCACTGGCTGGAGTAATGGGATAACTTCCCAAAAAAAGTTGGAGTCCACTTTTTTGTGAAGCAGCAATCAATCCAAATGACAAGGCCTGGTTACCCATGATGGAACGGTACACGCCCGGTTCCATTTTAGCCTTTTCAACCGTATAGCGCGTGGTGAATGTTTCGGTAGTGTCGCCGTAATTATATCCAGCCTGCAATGCTTTTATATTACTTTCAAAAATCTCTGGTTTTTTACCAAATTTATCCTTGATAAATTGAATAGTATTATCCATTTCGCGATTATACATCCAATATAAAAAACCTAGCACAAACATGTTTTTGGCACGGTCTTTTTCTTTCATCCCCATAGTGAAATCCTTCAACGCTTCCCTAGTCATTTTGGTGACATCCATCTTTATCAGCTCGAAATTATCCAGGCTATTATCTTCTAGGGGATTGTTGCCTTCTGCATAGTTGGCGAGCCGAAGGTTTTTAGCATCAAAACCCTCTAAATTGGCAATGATTACACCACCGGGTTTTAACCCTTTTAAATTTACTTTTAAGGCTGCTGCATTCATCGCTACCAACACATCGCAAACATCCCCGGGTGTAAAAATCCGGTCGCTGCTGAAACGCAATTGATAACCACTCACGCCTGGCAAAGTGCCTATTGGAGCCCTAATCTCTGCAGGAAAATCTGGAAAAGTTGCTAAGTCGATACCCAGCAAAGCGGTGTTGTTGGTAAACTGGCTGCCTGTTAACTGCATGCCATCGCCACTATCTCCGGCAAATTTGATTACAACTTCTTTTAATACCTGTTCGTTGATGCTCATATGGTAAAACGTTAAAAATTACTGCAAGTTAAGGCTAAATTATTTTTTATAATCAATGCCCAAAAACTTTGTTGGGCAAATTTCAAAGAAACGGTTTTTCAATTGCCCAACAGCTAAAATATGGATAAATTCGTTTTTTGGGCCTTTGGGCTGGGAATATAGACCCAATGAAGTGTTAATTCGGTAAGAAGTGATAAAATCGCCTTCATTTTAGCTCAATATCGGAGGAATCTGTAAAATGCCTATTTCCACCCCCTATTTGTATGCATGCATTAAAAAATTTAACAACATAAAATATAATTTTTTGAAAGTACTTTAGTAAAATGTTTTAATTTTAAATTCTAAAAATATAATTATGGACCTATTTAAATCTGGTAATCCAACACTTTCTGAAAAAGCATTCAAAAACACCTTGTACATTGACCAAAATAATGCAATGACGGTAAGGGGTACACTAAACAAGTTTGGCTTTATGTTTTTAATGCTGATGGGCACTGCTTACTATTCGTGGAAAGAATATGCTGGTGGTGGTGATGTACAATCACTCATATGGGGAGGAGCTATTGGAGGCTTAGTAATCGCGCTAGTAATCATTTTCAAAAAAGAATGGTCCCCCTTTCTGGCACCATTGTACGCTTTGTTGGAAGGTTTGTTTATAGGAGCTATCTCAGCCTACTACAATGATGCTTTTGCTGGAAAAATGCCGAATATTATTATGAATGCGGTGGGCCTAACCTTTGGCACTGCCATCTCCATGTATTTATTGTATAGCTTTAAAATTATTCAGGCAACTGAAAAATTTAAAGCGATTATTTTTACTGCTACTGCAGGAATTGCTGTCTTTTATTTGATTGCGATGATAGTGCGGATGTTTGGTGTAGACATGGCTTTTTTACATGAGGGTTCATTGATGGGGATTGGTTTTTCATTAGTAGTGGTAGCAATTGCAGCGCTCAACTTGATCCTAGATTTTGACATGATGGAGAAAGCTGCTGAGGCAGGGGCGCCCAAATATATGGAATGGTATGGCGCATTTGGACTAATGGTCACCATCGTTTGGCTATACCTCGAAATTCTTCGACTGTTGTCTAAACTAACCAGCAGGAAATAGTTGTGTCAAATAATTAGCAAATGGATGCTTTATGCTAAATTAAATTGATAAAAAGTGCTGAATTAAGTATCTTCCCTAAGGCTATCAAAATGGCGGTCGTAATTTTGATAGTTTTAGGGAATTTAGTTTTACCAAAGTAGTTCCCTATGCAAAAAAAAGTCAACTTAGGAGAACAACTAGCTTTGGTAATTTCTTCTGCGCCCCTTCTTTTTTTTTATTATTTTTTGTTCAATTTTCAATACGCTTATTTAAACAATTAATTGCTATGCAAAACTCAAGAAGAAAATTTATTCAAACGGCCTCCCTTGCCTTTGTTGGGGCTAGTTTAAAACCCAGCGCTTTATGGTCCTACCCAAATGGATTGGCCGATACCAAGCGATTAATTGGAATCCAATTATACTCGGTGCGCGACGATATGGATAAAAAACCATTGGAAACTTTGACTGCTTTGTCAAAAATGGGTTATCAGTATGTGGAACACGCCAATTATATAAACCGTAAATTTTATGGCTGGTCTGCAGTGGAGTTTAAAACTATATTAAATGACTTAGGTTTAAAAATGCCAAGTGGCCATACAGTAATGTCTGCAAAACACTGGGACAATACGACCAAAGATTTTACGGATGAATGGAAGCTAACTATAGCAGATGCGGCTACATTAGGGCAATCTTATGTAATTAGTCCCTGGATGGATGGAAAGCTAAGAAGAAGTTATGATGGATTAATGATGCAACTAGATGTATTTAACAAATCGGGGGAATTGTGTAAGGCAAACGGAATGAAGTTTGGTTACCACAATCATGATTTTGAGTTTAAAGAAAAAATAAATGGCACTATGGTGTATGATTTAATTCTACAAAATACCGATCCTGCATTAGTGATCCATCAATTAGATATTGGCAATATGTACGGTGGTGGTGGAAGGGCTGCAGAGTGGATTACTAAGTACCCTGGTCGTTTTCAATCCCTACATGTTAAAGATGAAATTAAGACCGGGCAAGTAGAAATGAAGGATGTGTATGAAAGTGCCATTCTAGGAACGGGGGTAATAGATCCTAAAGCAATTGCTTTATTGGCGAAAAAAATAGGTGGCTCTAAGCATTTTATTATTGAACAAGAATCTTACCAAGGCCTTGCTCCAATTGAATGTGCTAAGAAAAATTTAGAAATCATAAAAACCTGGAGGATCTAACCGCTCAATCAACCTACTCAAAAGCACAAACTAGTAAAGTTTGTGCTTTTTTTATGATAGCTCCTCCAAGAGGATTTTTACTTTTTCTTTAATAAAATCCCTTACTTCATTAAACTGTACCGGCTCCATGTGTTTTGGATCAGGTATTTGCCAGTCAATAAATTGTTTAGCGGGCATCCAGGGACAGGCATCTCCACAGCCCATGGTTACCACCGCATCAAATGGAGCATTTGCCTTTACCTCTTCGAGGCTTTTGCTATCGTGTTTACTCAGGTCATATCCAAGTTCCTGCATCGCTGCAATTGCTTTTGGATTTACAATTCCACTTGGCTTGCTTCCGGCACTATATGCTTCCACATACATACCGCCCAATATTTTAGCAAAAGCCTGACTCATTTGTGAGCGGTTGCTATTTTCAATACACACAAATAAAATTTTCTTCACTCCCGATACTGGATGGGGAGCCGACTGAATATTTTCGATCATTTATACTAGTTTTAAATTCAATTGGATATTGTAAAAATAATTAGCAACAACCTCCGCCTGGAGTGCATATTTTCGGCTGATCAAGCAACGGTTTTTCTGCATATACCGTAACGCTGCTAATGGTAGTACTCCCATTTTTATAAGCCAGAATTTCTTCCTTCGACAAATGATTGATTAAAATATCATCCGGAATAATGATGGGCTTATCTTTTTGCAATACTATATTTTTAAACCCTGCAGCTTCAATCAAGTCGAGATACACTTGCTTTTGAATGGCGCCAGAAACACAGCCTGCATATAATTCAGCCACTGATTTCCATTTTTCAGGTAATGACCCTTCCAACACAATATCGGATATAGAAAAATGCCCACCCGGTTTTAAAACCCTGTAAATTTCCTGAATAACCGCTCCTTTGTTAGGCACTAGATTTAATACACAATTGCTTACCACTACATCTGCAACATTTGCTGAAACGGGTAAATGTTCGATGTCTCCTTGGCGAAACTCCACATTGTGAAAAGATAATTTTTCAGCATTCATTCTCGCCTTTTCAATCATGGCAGGAGTAAAGTCAATACCGATTACTTTTCCCTTTTCACCGGTAGCGCGCCTAGCTATAAAACAGTCGTTACCGGCTCCACTACCCAAATCAATCACGGTATCGCCCGATTTTATTTTAGCAAATTCTGTGGGCAATCCGCAGCCCAAGCCTAAGTCTGCATCCGCATTATAGCCCGCTAGGGCGGTATAATCTTCGCTCATAATATTGTACACCTCAGTGCTACAACCTCCGGCGCCGCAGCAGGACGACTGATTGGTTTCTTTGTCCTGCAAGGCTATTTCACTATACTTATTCCGGACCATTTCTTTTAACTCATTCTCTGTTTGCATATAGTTGTATTTTAATTGGTTAAAAATAAATCAAAAGTCTAAACCCCTAAACCTCTAAACCCTAAACCTCTAAACCCTAAACCCCTAAACCCTAAACCCCTAAACCTCTAAACCCTAAACCCCTAAACTTTTAAACTAGAAAACCCTAACAACAAGATTGCATTTTAGTTAATTTAAGGTTTTTGAATAGGAAACTGAATTCCTCGTTAAATTTTTCAAAGGCTTTCCAGTTGATGCAGTAGCAACTCCTTGGGCCATCTACGACTCCGTTAATTAATCCGGCATTTTTCAGTTCCTTTAAATGTTGGGATACGGTGGATTGCGCCAGTGGCAACACATCTACTATTTCACCACAAATGCACTCGTTGTGCTGAGCCAATACTTTTAATATGGCAATGCGTGCGGGATGCGCCAATGCTTTTGCAAATTCAGCCAGGTCCTGTTCTTTTTTTGAAAAAGCTTCTTTTTTATGGATGGCCATGTCG
>JBIKOV010000211.1:0-5816 GCA_044357815.1 Ferruginibacter sp.
ATCAACTCCTGGCACCATTGTAAAAATCACCAATACAGCCTCTGGTAAAATTATATACGCCAAGGTGTTGGATCAAATTCCAGCTATAAAACAAAACACAGGATTGCTGATTCGAATTAGTAATGCAGCAGCGGATGAACTCGGAGTAGGGGAAGAAAAATTTGATTGCAGTTTGAGTTATTCAAAGTAGTCATTCTGCCTTAAATTATTTATGGAAAAATCCCTAACTCAACATAGCTGATCGCTACCTTATTGATTGCACTTACGTAGGCGGCAGTTCGCATATCTGGAATGGATGGATTGCTTATCCAGATATCCATAATTTCTCTAGTGGCCGATACCATTGTTTCTTCGAGCCCGCTGTTCACCAAGTCTACTTCATCAGCTCCATGCATAATAAACAGTCTTTCTTTTTCACTTACCATTTTACCGCTCAGTTCTTCAATCTGCCCCAATATATGCGCGTTCATATTTTCTGAAAATCGCTTTTCCAAACGACCGTACCGTACATGACTCAAGTTTTTTAGCCATTCAAAATAACTTACCGTAACTCCTCCTGCATTCAGGTACATGTCGGGTACACACAGTATCCCCTTTTGTATAAATATTTCATCGGCTTCAGGCGTACAGGGACCATTGGCTGCTTCTGCAATAATTTTTGCGCTTACCCTTTGTGCATTGTCTCCATTGATCACATTTTCCAGAGCTGCAGGAATGAGAATATCACAATCAAGTTCAAGTGCATCGGTGTTTGCGCCTAGGTTGCTAGCTCCAGTAAAATCCAAGATCGATCCCGTTTTTTTTCTATGTTGAAACACTTCCTCTTCATTTAAACCTGCTGCATTAAAAATAGCTCCTTCGTATTCAGCAAGGCAAATAATAATAGCACCATGCTCCCTGAAAAATTTTGCTGTATGGTAGCCTACATTTCCTAAGCCCTGCACCACCACTTTTTTGCCCTTAACGCCAGTGGTTAATCCTAGTTTATTCATCACTTCCGTCATATTGCAAACTTCCCTAATTCCAAAGAATACGCCCAAGCCCGTAGCTTCTTTCCTGCCTCGTACACCACCTTGTGTGATTGGTTTGCCGGTAACGCAACCAGCAGCATCAATTTCACCAGGCTTCAATGATTGATAGGTATCTACAATCCAAGCCATTTCCCTTTCGCCGGTTCCATAGTCAGGGGCGGGAACATCAATACCGGGACCAATAAAATTTTTCTTTACCAGTTCGGATGTATACCTGCGAGTGATTTTTTCAAGCTCGTAAGTTGAATAATTTCTTGGATTAATTTTAATACCGCCTTTAGCACCCCCGAATGGAACATTTACGATAGCGCATTTGAATGTCATCAATGCAGCCAATGCCATCACCTCATCCTGATTAACTTCCTCACTGAAACGAATACCACCTTTACAGGGCGATTTATGCTGACTATGTTGTACACGATACGCTTCCATTACTTCAATGGAGCCGTTATCTCTTTTAATGGGGAATCTCATTCGGTAGACACTATTGCAAGCCTTAATCTGTTGCAAAATGCCATCCTCCCACTTGGTAAATTGGGCGGCTTTGTCAAAACTTTTTTCTACACTTTCAAAAAAACTGTACGAGGTTTTTACTGACATAAATTTGTTTTTAATGACACAATGGAATAAAAAATATTTCGGCTACAGCTTTTGCTTTATGGAATTTGACTTCATAATGGCTGAAGTCGAATTCCATGAATGGTGACAATGCTTATAAACCGATTTTGTTGTTGGTTTTTCCTTGGGATGTTGGGGGAGAAAAAATTCTTTACATTCTTGATGTTGGGCTGCTCACTAAAGAGGAAGTCACATCTCTATTTGAGCTTTTGTAAAACCTAATTGCGATACCATTTTGGGAGGTATCAATTAGTTAGTCGGCAAGACAAACTGAATTTATTGTTTATCTTCTATCTTGGCGATCTTTTTATCAATCGATATAAGGTATATAAAAAAACCTACGAGAATGGTGATACAAATTGCCAGTACCACATATATTTTTCCGTTGCTGCGCATGGCTGTTTCCGCAATAGGATTGCTTTGAGCAAATGTTTCGGTGCCTGAAATAATTCCAGCTAATAATAACAGTAAATAGTAAACGCTATTTCGCATTGATTAAGTTTTTATCCCTGATTAAATATAACCGAATATTAAGTGTGGTGATCCATGTTCCTAAAAGGGTCCATCCAATCACTGCCGGCCAAAATACTAGACGCATCGTAGCGTCAAGGTCTGCACCATTTAGACCAGGGTTCCCCGATACACCTTTACCTCCAGGATGCAAAGATTCTACCAGTCTGGGCAGTATCATAATGAGCGGCAAATAAATGAAATAAGCAAAAATGTTATATACCGCACTTATTTTTGCGCGTTTATCAATATCTGGTATCGCATTGCGCAGCACCAAGTAGGCAAAGTAAATCAATAGGGCAATGGCCACTCCAATTTGCTTGGGGTCATTACTCCAGGGCTCCCCCCAAGTATAGGTGGCCCAGATAGCACCCGTTATTAAACCGAGTATTCCCATCAAAATGCCTGTTTTGGCAAAGCAAGCTGCAAAAATATCGTGTCGGAGATCAGGCTTGCGAAGATATAAAATGGAGTAAACCAGCGAGGTGGTAAGTAAAACAATCTGGCCAAACCACATCGGAACATGGAAGAAAAGATTTCGAATCGTTTCTTTGAGATTCCCGATATAAGGCACTTTAATTAAAAAACCTGCGGTAAATGTGTAAATCAGTAAAACGGCCGCTAATATTTTCCACCAGCTTTTTCGCATGTAATCAAAAATGTATATGCAAATTTAAGGGAAACAACTTGTCATTCAAATTGTTATTTATATTATTCGTGCAGCCGTTCACGGTACATTGAAAAGGGTATTTAGGGGTTATTAAAAAATGAAGGAGATAAAAAATGGCTATTGTGTGAGAAAGTTGCAATCAATCTTTCCATAAAAAGGGAAACAGGATGATGGAAAGTGCAATCACCATGATATCTAACCCAACAATAAGTAAAGAAAGCTGGAGTAGCGCAGTTTCTCTGAATATTTCTCCAAATGCAGCTTTTGAAAGTCGGATGAGCAGTAGTAATTGGGGGATAATCAAGGGAAATCCCATGATGGCCATTAATGCTGCATTTTGTTGCGCCTTGGCTGCTATGGCTGCTAATAAGGTAAAGACTAAACTGAGACTGAATCCTCCCAAGCAAACGATGCCAATAAACTGTAAGGTGTTGGACAAGGGGTTTTTTAATAAAATAAAAAACAGGCCTAAACTTAGCAGGCTCATAATTAGCATCAATATGATATTGTAAATCAATTTTGCAATAATGAATGCCTTTGCTCCAGAGATGGTGTAGAAGTATAACATTCTGCCCTTGCTTTCCTGCAAAAAACTTTTAGCAACAGCATTTACACATACAAATAATTGAATAATCCAAAACAAGCCATTCCATACCTCCCCTTCGGGGTTGTTAATGGAAAGGTATAGCACAAATATGGTAGAAGCTACATATAAAAGAATGCCGTAAAAGCTGTGTTGTTGCCTCAGTTCAAGCAGCAAGTCTTTTTTTAGTAGGGCAAAAATTGTTTTGGTCATGGCACAAGATTACAATTTTAATTCTTAAAGCGGGTAGCTCTATGCTGTTTTTTTGAGTATAGCATTAGATTTATTATAGCTAGTGCTCAACTGGCAGCAGATGGGCAACAATTATCCAAATCAAAATGCTCCTTTTTTAATGATTAAGTAATCATCTATTCGTCTTGGCATTATTTACTAATACAGTTTCTGCACCTGGGTTCATATTCCTCTTTTTCACCAATCAAAATTTGGCCCCCCTCACTAGATTTTCGATAACTAATATTAGCAATATTTCCGCATTTAACACAAATTGCATGCAGTTTAGTGATATAGTCAGCAATTGCCAGTAAGTTGGGCATCTGACCGAAAGGTTTACCAGAATAATCCATGTCAAGACCTGCAACAATTACCCGTATTCCGCCTAAAGCAAGTTGCTCACAAACAGTCACAATTTCTGCATCAAAAAACTGGGCCTCATCTATACCCACCACGTCTGCACCCTGAGCAAGTAGTAGCATATTCTGGGAACTTTCTACTGGGGTGCTTTGGATAAAATTGGTATCGTGACTTACGATTTTCATTTCGTCATAGCGAAAGTCAATGGCGGGTTTGAATATCTCGGCTTTTAGATTTGCAATCTTTACCCTTTTAAGCCTACGAATCAGCTCTTCAGTTTTCCCGCTGAACATACTACCACTAATCACTTCAATCCAGCCGCGACGTCCTCCTGAAATGCTTGGTTCGATAAACATTTATAGATAGTTTTAAAATACAGTTTGTAACTTTAGCGCTAGAATTGCAAAGATTATGGTTTTGGTCCAATGGTCAAAACTAATTTTCTTAATTGTAAATGTATTCAATCGTGTATTTATGGAAAAAGTGAAAACACTTTTGCGGAAATTGCAGCAACAAATTTCGGAAGGCGATTCTGCCGAACTGCTTTTGACGACGGTACAAATGATGCAGCTCGAATTAGCGTATTTGCGTGACAAACAAGCTGTTGACTTAAAGAAGTCGGAATTGGCTTCTATTAATTTGGCACCTCCAGTCATTCGGAAGCCATCGGCTTCGGCAACCTATGCCATCCCAGAAATTGAAAAAAAAATTATTGGAATTTTGCAAATTGATGAGGAGGAATTAGCAGCGGAACTGGATGAAATAAAGCGGAATGCAGCATTGATGCAGCAGATTAGTGGTCAAAGTAAGCCTAATTTAGTTTTTGAATCTGAGCAAACTGATATCCCCACCTTATCCCACCAGCAAATTCAACAAAATAGGCTGCAGGAAGAACCTACTACAGAATTGGTGGAGAAGGAGATCTCTTCTATCAATGATCGGCTAAAGGAAACTAAAGTTGAAATCAGCGATACCCTATCTGCTGGGCCAATCAAGGACTTGAAAAAAGCCATTGGAATCAACGACCGTTTTTTATATATCAATGATTTATTTGAGGGGGATGAATCTGCTTTTGATAGGAGTGTTAAAATAATTAATGGATTTTCAATTTGGCCCGAAGCAGAATATTGGATTCGAAGAGAATTAAAGAAAAAACTAGGTTGGAACGACGATAGTGAATCCGTAAAGCAGTTTTATCAATTGGTTAGAAGGCGTTTTTCCTGAATGAATTGAATTATTTTTTTACTCGCCCCTGCATGGGCATATACAAAATTGTTGGCGGCCATACCCTTAGCAGTTAGTAGCTCTTCTTGTTCCCATAATTCAGATAATATGGATTCTAGCTCCAACGCATTTTGAATGGGAATGCCACCACCGCTATCAACCAGTCCGATTGCCTCAACATATTTAGTGTATTCAGGACCGAAAATTACTGGCTTTCCATAGACTGCCGCTTCTAGTACATTGTGAACTCCGTCGGCTCCAAATCCCCCTCCAACATAGGTAATATCAGCATACTGGTAAAGCCTTGAAAGCATGCCTACATTATCAATAATCAGTACGTTGGGCGTTTTTGAAGCATCCAATGGGTGGTTGACCCAATCACTATATAATAGCGCATTGGGAAAGGCTTTCTTCATATCCTGAAGATGCTCTTTGTCTGTTTCATGGGGAGCAATTATAAATTTTTTATCTGGATTCAATCTAACATAATGGATAAGTTCTGTTTCATCTTCTTCCCAGGTGCTACCAGCTACGAGTACATGACTTTTGCCACAAAACCTTTCAATTGCTGGCAGCGGTTCAAATTTTT
>JBIKOV010000038.1:0-20202 GCA_044357815.1 Ferruginibacter sp.
GCATATAATACAGCATCCCCAAGTTTTTCTTTTAGGGCACCCAACTGACTGGTAATGATAGGCACTTCGCATTGCATCGCTTGTAGGGGGAACAGGGCAGATCCTGCTGAATGGGCAGGATAAATAAATGCATATGCTGCGGCAGTGATTTTAGCCAACTTTGTTTCTGGCAAGCCAATTAACAACTGTACATCCCTTCTATATTTATAGGTATTAAAAAGTTTATTGAAGGAGTTGTTTGAGCTGAGTGATTTGGCTGTAATCACTAACTGCATATTGCTTTGTTGCCTTGTCTTGAAAAATGAATAAGCTTTCAACAAATTCACTAGATCGTAGCGCGGATTAATTTCTCCGCTGAATAAAAAATATTCTTTTCCATCTGTGTAGGTGTTTTTTGCAGTTTCCTTTTCTCCCCAGTATATTGGCTGGTAGGCAGCTGCTGGAATTATAGAAAAGAGTTTTATTTTATCATCTTTAATGGAGTACTGTTGTTTAATCTCTTTTGCAATAAAATCCGAGGAGGTTACAATCCCATCTGCTATTTTTAAAAAATCGGGAAGCTGGTTGTTTAAAAAATTCCGTTGTCTTCTCGAAAAATGAAGTGGAAAATGCAAAAAAGAAAGGTCGTTTACAAAAACCCATTGGGGTATCGAAGTACGCTTCGAACATGCTACATCGGTATTGATCAATATGGAAGCATTGTGTTTTTTAATAATGCCAGGCAAGGTGTAATTCAGCCAAAGCTCCCACATCCAACTGTTATTTACTAGTGGTGCCGAAATTACGGAAAGGATGTTACTGGAAATATTTTCTAGTTCTCCAATCGAGTCCGAACCGATCAAAATAAATTGATGTTCTGGATGGGCTGCTGCTCCCTCGATTAAAAATTGTAAATAAAAATCATTGCTGACTGAATGGGGGTGCTGGTTTGCATTGATGGCGATAGTCATTCAGTTAAATATAATTTATAAAAGTTAAATAATTGTGCAAATGCTTGTTGATGAAAGGTAATCTTAAAAAGGCGAATGGATTTTGACCGTAAACGCATTGAACCAAGTCAATCAAAGCAACCATTTTATTTAAGAATTTTCATCTTTACCGTTTCAATTCTAGTATCTGTTACATTTAATATATCAAATTGGTAATTGCCGATCGTAAAGCTTTCTTTCTGTTTGGGAATTGCATCCCTATTTTGAATTATAAATCCACTCAGGGTTTCTGTCTCTTCGCTGTCAGGAAATTCAAGTTCATATTTTTCAGTGATATAATCAAGTTCTAGCCGGCCACTAAAAATAAATTCTTTGGGAGTCAACTTTTTTTCTACTAATTCTTCTGTATCGTATTCGTCTCTGATGTCTCCAAAAATCTCTTCCAACAAATCTTCCATCGTTACAATCCCCTCAGTCCCTCCAAACTCATCCACTACCCAGGCAATGCTTTTCCTTTCCTTGCTAAACTTGGCTATTAGGTCAGTTGCACTCATACTTTCAGGAATGGCAGGAATAGGAAGTAAAATAGCTTGGATATCGACCGGGTTTTTAAAGAGGTCCAGTTGGTGTATATAGCCAACGATATTGTCTATATTTTTATCAAACACTACTAGTTTACTTAATTTGGTTTGTATAAACCGATCTTTTACTTTTTCAATGTCGGTATGGATATCCACCCCATCAATTTCTTTTCTGGGGACTAGGCACTCCCTAATTTTTTTTTCACTTAGGGATAGGGCATTTTCAAATAATTCTTTATTGATTTCTGTGGCAACCGCTACGTCATGATTTTTACTTTGCTGTACAAAATGTTCCAAATCAATTTTGGAAAAAACATCCTTTTTTTCGTTCAATTTTACATTAAAAATATATTTTAGAATCCATTCTGCACTATCTACAAAAAAGGTGGCTGTACCCGAAAATGCTTTGAATAGGGAATGTGTTATATAAGCAATCAATCCACTACTAAGAATGGTTTCATTTTTTGCCCTGAAATAAGCTTTGAAAACAAATTCGAAAAAGAGTAGGAAAAAAGTGGAGACAATGGTTTCTATTATCAAGTGAAAATAAGGGTTATTAATATTCCAGCTATAATCACCTATTTGATTGTGCCATACACCCGCCATGAAATTGCTCCAAAACAAACCATAGATTACCAGTATTACATTGAATCCAATGAGGGTGGTGCCTATAAAGCGGGCAGGCTTCTCGGCGTAAGCCCCCCATATTTTTCCACTATAGGTGCCCTTTTTTTTTCTTAATTCAATCGATAATTTATTAGCAGACACAAAGGCCATCTCCACTCCCGATAAAAATCCTATCAGAAGTAAAGAAATCAGTATTGCCAAAAGCGCTATCCAGTCCATACGGTAAATGTAATAAAGATCATTGATTTTTGAAGAAAGCAAATTATTGCTGTAGGAAATTGTTAATGATTACGGTTGCCTCAGCACAGGCCTTTAGTAAATCATCATTGATTATTTGCCGGTCAAAATGGTCCTTAAAAGATATTTCATAGGCAGCTTTATTTATCCTTGCCGCCATTGATTCGGAGTTTTCGGTGCCCCTGCTTTCCAGTCTTTTTTTTAATTCCTGCACTGAGGGGGGCTCTATGAACAAAGTAATGGAAGATTCGGGGTATTGCTGTTTTACATGAATGGCACCTTTAACATCAATATCCAACACCGGTATTTTTCCTTCCTTCCAAATTCGATGTAATTCACTTTGAAGGGTACCATAATATTTCCCTTCATATACCATTTCCCATTCTGCAAATTCATTGTGCTGAATTTTTCGTTTAAAATCATCCTCACTCATAAAATAGTAATCCACCCCATTTTTCTCAGTACCTCTCGGCTCTCTGGTAGCCGCGGAGATGGAAAAAGCCAACTGAGGAAACTGTTGCATCAAGTGCCGGGTAATGGAAGTTTTCCCAGAACCTGAAGGGGCAGTGATAATGATTAACTTATTTTGAATAGCCATGTGCAAAGAAATGAAAGAAAACTCAAATACGGAAAAGCAGAAGGAATTTCTTTGTATCGGATTGATTTATTTGTAACGGAGTATTTTGGAGGTTGCTGGTAATCAGCGCACATCAACCGTACCCTCATCTAATTGAATTGCCACAAGTTGGATAGTATAAAATTGATTGAATTAAATAGTATTAGAAACGCTGGTTCTTTTTATATCAGCACCCAGTTGTTGTAGGCGGGTATCGATATTTTGATATCCCCTGTCAATTTGCTCGATATTTTGGATAACACTATTGCCTTCTGCACTCAATGCAGCTATCAGCAAGGCTACGCCGGCACGGATATCGGGGCTGCTCATGGTAATCCCTCTTAATTTTTGCTCCCTTTCAAGTCCTATTACTACAGCACGGTGGGGATCGCATAAAATAATCTGGGCTCCCATATCAATCAGTTTGTCTACAAAAAACAGACGGCTCTCAAACATTTTTTGGTGTATCAGTACGCTGCCTTTTGCCTGAATAGCGGTTACCAATACAATGCTTAAAAGATCGGGAGTAAAACCTGGCCATGGATGATCATAAATGGTTAGTACGCCACCATCCATGTATTTTTGAATTTCGTATAATTCTTGTGCGGGAATATGGATATCATCACCCGGAAAGTTCATTTGAATGCCAAGTTGTTGAAATCTTTCGGGAATAATACCA
This sequence comes from Ferruginibacter sp., assembly GCA_044357815.1. Classification (GTDB taxonomy): domain Bacteria; phylum Bacteroidota; class Bacteroidia; order Chitinophagales; family Chitinophagaceae; genus Ferruginibacter. Next base: position 3,670 of record JBIKOV010000038.1, read on the forward strand.
AGGTGTTCCACACCTGCATTTTTGATAAGGATATCACTTTGCGTCATGGCGGCTAATCCAATAAAGCTACCTACCTCAATCATGTCTGGCAAAATGCGGTGATCAGTACCTCCTAAAAAATCAACTCCTGTGATGGTAAGCATATTGCTTCCAACGCCACTTATTTTTGCGCCCATCCGATTGAGCATTTTGCAAAGTTGCTGTAGGTAGGGTTCGCATGCTGCATTATAAATAGTGGTGGTTCCTGAAGCCATCACCGCGGCCATTAAAATATTGGCGGTACCTGTTACGCTTGGCTCTTCGAGCAGTATATTGGCTCCCTTTAATTCCTTGGCTACTAAATAAAAAAATCCATCAGAATTGTATTGAAACGAAGCACCTAATTTTTCAAAACCTATAATATGGGTATCGAGTCTTCTGCGGCCGATTTTATCTCCGCCGGGTTTAGGGATATAGGCTTTTTTAAATCTCGACAACATTGGACCTGCAAGCATTACAGAGCCCCGGAGTTTGCCGCTTTTTTTATGATAATCCTCACTGCTTAGGTAATCCACATCCACATCATCTGCCTGAAAAGTACAGCTGTTTCTACTGGTTCTGTCAACTTTAACTTTCATTTCTGCCAATAATTCTATCAACAGGTTTACATCAATAATATCCGGAATGTTATCGATATGCACTTTTTCTGAAGTAAGCAATACTGCAGAAATAATTTGTAAGGTTTCGTTCTTAGCCCCCTGGGGAGTAATTTCACCGGAAAGTTTTTTTCCTCCGCAAACTTCAAATGAGCTCATCTTACAGGATCAATTTAAATTATAGATGATAAAATAAAAGCCCCAACGTTTGGTAACTGTTAGGGCCATGCTTAAAAGTAAGTATTTCAAAACCAGTTGAAAGGAATTTTGAATGAAAATCTCCTACAATGGGTTACTGTTTAATATCGTTTTTTAAAATTGCGGTTGCCAGTATTTCGGTTGTCACTGCCTCCACCGCCAGTCCTGTTGTCGCGTCCACCACTTCCTTGTCCACCGCCACCACGGTTGTCACGTTGGCCGCCGGTATTTCGGTTGTCTCTTCCGCCAGCATTGCTCCTGCTACCAAAGTTTTTCCGGTAACCACTAGTTCCTCCAGTCCTATAGTCATCTCTGTCTGGGCGAGTATCGGTTCTGTGTTTTACAAAAGGACGATTGTTGAATTCGAGTTGACCTTCCGTTATATTTTGTAATTCGGCTTGGATATTATCATCATGAACCAGCTCTTTGTGCCAATTGCTGTAGGTAAGTTTCATGTAGTAGGCGATCGAATTAGCAAAGCCCTGTCTTTTTTCAGGATTTTCTTCTTTCAGCGCCTTATTGATAACGACTTCAATATTTTTACCTAGGTGATTGAATTTGGGATATTTTTTTGGATAGCCCAAAGGCTCAGGTTTCGCTTTTAGCGTTTCACGTGTTGGAATCGGATAAGGGCTTTCTACATCAAGGGTAAAGTTGCTAATTAGAAAAAGATGATCCCATAATTTATGACGAAAATCTTCCACATTTTTTAAATGCGGGTTCAAAAAGCCCATCAGTTCAATGAGTGACATTGCATTACGCTGACGCTTTTCTTTATCCTCAATACTCAATAGATATTCTACCATTTTTTGTATATGGCGTCCATACTCTCTCATCGTTAAATGATTGCGAGTGGTATTGTACTCCATATTTTCTACGTTCATCATATAGGCAAATGTACTAAAAAGCTTTACAAGCAACAAGTTTAGGGTCTTTTCTATTTAAAATGCAAACTTTAGGTTGATTTGATATATTTTTTTCGACAATATAAAAAGGCAATTAATGCCCCGGCACTATCCCCCAACCAGTCGATCAAGTCAAAATTTCGGCCGACGGCCCAGTATTTTTGGATAAACTCTGAAGTCAATCCCCATAGGGAAATGACTAATGCAATCCGAATAAAATATTGAAGTTTTTCTCTTTTTTCCATCTTGGAAAGGCCAATAGGGATCATAAAAAGTAGGCCAAGCAAACCAAATACCCCCGCATGAACCAATTTATCAATTTGAATATCTCCAAACCAATTAGTGGAAGGAAATTCATTGCCGGGTGCAAACAATAATACCATCACGATTAAAAACCAAGCGATGCCCGGTATAAACCTGACAAAATTTATACGATTCATTGGTAACGGGTTAAAAGTTTTTTCAATCCACCTAAATAACTTGCTTTTTAGTGTAGGGGTGAGTCAGCTATAGGATTTCCAATTGAATAAGGGACTTTTGGCAAGCATAGGAAGGCAAGGAAAAAGTTAGCCTACTAGTGAAGAATAAGCTTCAGCAGTCATCAAATTATCCATGTCGGAAAGATTGTCCACCGTCATTTTTATCATCCAGCCTTCACCATAGGGATCGGTATTTACTAGTTCGGGTTGCGATTCTAATGCAGGATTTACAGTAGAAATAGTACCGGATAGGGGCAAAAAAAGGTCACTGACCGTTTTTACTGCTTCAACGGTTCCAAAAACTTCTTCCGCAGCGAGTGGCTTTCCCAGAGCAGCAATATCTATGTATACAATATCTCCCAATTCGCCTTGTGCAAAATCGGTAATGCCAACAGTGGCAATATTGCCTTCTATAGATACCCATTCATGGTCTTTAGTGTAGCGGAGATTTTCTGGAAAGTTCATATTTTTTTATTGAGGTGAAGTGATCTTTATCTTGCAAAACGAATTGCAAATTAAATCATTTTTTATTTCACTTTTGAAGGAATTATTGATATCCGCGCTTTTTTTTATTTGAGTACATCCATTTTCATGCGAATATCAACAATTGGGCGATTAAAATCATTTTTTTGAGCCTGGGCAATTCGGTCAATTACCCCTAATCCGGCTTCTACTTCACCAAATACTGTATAATTCATGTCTAGCATGGGTGTTCCTCCAAGTAGCGTGTAGGCTTTTCTTTTGGAAGGAGAAAAATGCACCCCATTTTGTTTTTCAATAGCAGAAAGCTCTTCCTGGGTGAATTTTTTACCTTGTACAAGGTAAAACTGGCAACCACTGCTTGCCTTTTCAGCGTTAAGGGTTCTGGCAGCAGCCAATGCGCCTTTTTTGTGAAACAGCGTAGAATCGAACTCTGCCGGTATGGTATAGCCAATATCACCCTTTCCCAGCATTTGATCGGGCACTGCATTTTTACTTTCAGGATCACCTCCTTGTATCATAAAGCCTGCAATTACCCTGTGAAAAAGTAAGCTATCGTAAAAATGATTGTTCACTAGTTTAGTGAAATTATCCCGGTGAAGCGGAGTTTTGTCGTACAATCTCACTACAATTACACCTGAATCGGTGGTAATCTTTATTCGAGTACCGGCAATTCTAGGAGCTGCAATAGCTAGCGTTGGCTTGGCTTTTACAGTCCGTTTAACCGAACTAGTGGGTGTTTTAGGTATTGTTTTTTTTATGGCCTGTCCATTTGAATTAGCAGCCCAGAAAATAACCAGTAGGGTAATAAAAATTTTACTTATAAAATGCATGAGAATTAGTTATCTTTTTTAAAAAATTGATCAAAGTAAAGTAGCACATGATCCTTTAAAAAGTTTTCCTGTTCAAAAAGGTTAAATTCGGGCAAGGCTTTCAATTGCTTAAAGTGAGGCCAACCCTCTTCGTCGAAGCCTTCCATTATATAGTAACCACTAGGTAATAGCACAGTACAAACTGCAATGTGCATGAGATCCTGTTTTTGTTCCTTGGTATATACCTGTTTGCCTGTGCCTAGTTCCTGTACACCAATTAAAAAAAGTACACCATCCATGTCTGGCTTGATGCCATAGGTTTCTTTTAGTTGAATGCGCAGCTTAAGCCATCGTATTTGTAAATCGTCTTTTGCATGTTGCATGCTGCAAATATAAATTTAAAACAGCCAATCTTTGTAGGGTATTATAAATGGGTAGTATCGGGGGTGGGCATAAGTCAAAATACTGAATTGTTTGGGACTTGTTGGCTTGCCCTTTCTCTTTCGATAAAAGCTTATTACAGTTTAGTGCAATAAAAAAATCAAAATTGTACCTTTGTGTAAATTTTTTAAAAAGATGCTTCAGATTAGTTTTATACGCCAACATACTGAATTGGTAAAAGAAAGGTTAAGCATACGACATTATAGCGGCATCGCTATCGTTGACCGAGTGGTGGAATTGGATGAGCAAGTGCGCAATTTGAAAGTAGCGGCTGAAACATTGCAAGCAGAGATGAACTTGTCTAGCAAAGAAATTGGGGTATTGATGGGTAAGGGAGAAAAAGAGCTGGCAGAACAAAAAAAACAGGAGGTGGCGCTGCACAAAAACAGTATTCAACTTTTAAACGAGCAATTAAGTGCTGCAGAAAAAAACTTGCAGGATGAAATTATAAGATTGCCCAACCTGCCTCATAGTTCCGTTTCAAACGGGAAAACTCCTGAAGATAATGAAGTGGTACGGGAGGGAGGAACTAAGCCGGTTTTGCCCTCAACAGCAGTGCCACATTGGGAGCTAATCAAACAGTACGACTTGGTAGATTTTGAAACGGGTGCTAAAATAACGGGTAGCGGCTTTCCTTTGTATAAAGGCAAGGGAGCTAAATTGCAAAGGGCCTTGGTACAATATTTTTTGGATTACAATACAGCAGCAGGCTATACAGAATACTTGCCTCCTTTGATGGTCAATGAAGCTTCTGCTTACGGTACCGGACAGTTGCCCGACAAGGAGGGGCAAATGTATCACGCAACTGCAGACGGACTCTATTTGATTCCCACAGCAGAAGTTCCGGTTACCAATATTTACCGCGATGAAATAGTTAAAGAGCAGGACCTTCCTATAAAAATGACGGCCTATACACCTTGCTTTAGAAGAGAAGCGGGTAGTTTTGGAAGTGATGTACGGGGATTGAATCGCGTACACCAGTTTGATAAAGTGGAGATTATTCAACTGGTAAAGCCTGAAGGCAGCTATGCTGTTTTGGAGGCAATGGTATCACATGTAGAACAGTTATTGATACAGTTGGAATTACCCTATCGCATTTTGCGTTTATGCGGAGGCGACATGAGTTTCACCAGTGCGCTTACCTACGACTTTGAGGTATTTAGTGCAGCCCAGCAAAAATGGCTGGAAGTAAGCTCTGTCAGCAACTTTGAAACATTTCAATCCAATCGTATGAAAATACGCTACAAGGATGAAAGCGGTAAAACTCAGCTACTCCATTCCTTAAATGGGTCATCCCTTGCGCTACCGAGAATTGTAGCATCCTTGCTTGAAAACAACCAAACTGAATTGGGTATTCGATTGCCAAAAGTGTTGCATGGATATTTCGGGGCTCCAACCATTTAGCGTTCTAAATTGCTAATAAAAATTTTGTAAAAAGGCAACTCAATTATCAGCTTCGCCTTTTGGCAATTGCTTAATTCTTCTGTTCATGATGTAAAACCAAGCCGGGGGCATCAAAGCGAGAATCATACTGCCGGGATAGCCAGTTGGCAATTGTGGTGCATCCGAATGGTGTTGTAAAATTTGGTATTTCCTGCTAGCAAGATAATGGTGATCACTATGCCGACTCAGTTCAAACAACATTAACCGTCCTAAAATATGATTGCTATTCCAGCTATGATGAGGGAGGGTACGTTCGTATTTACCTAAGCCGGTAGCCTTGCGCTGCAATCCATAATGTTCTATATAATTAACCGTCTCCAACAATCCTATTCCGATGGCAGCAGCGCATAAAAAAAAGAGGGTTGCCATTTTTCCAAAGGTTAACAATAGGCATATTACCAATACAATTTGTATTAACTGCATTTGTAACATTTCATTTCTCCAATTCAAAGGAGAAATACCTTTTTTCCTACAGTCAGCAGCAGCAATTTTCCAGGCAGACAGATAGGAAAAAACAATTGTCCGAAAATAAAAAAAGTATACTGGCTCATTGTAACGGGCACTGCTAGGGTCTTCGGGAGTGGCTACATTTTTATGATGTCCTTTGTTGTGCTCAATAAAAAAATGCATGTAGAGGGAAGTAAGTAAGGAAGCTTTCGCCAGACTTTGTTCGAAGCGATTGCTTCGGTGCCCGAGCTCATGCCCGATATTGATTCCAAACGTACCACATAATAAACCCATTGATCCCACCCTGCCTGCAATTTCCCACCAGCTTACTGTATCCTGTTGCATGGATTGTAAAAAAAACAAGAGCGCTGCCAATTGAAAGGCAACAAATAAATACAGCATATAGTCATAGGTCTTATTTTTTTTGGCAAGTTCTTCTTCAGCAGCATTCATGTTTTTTTCATCCGGCTTTATCAACAGTTCTACAACAGGAATGATTACCCAAGCATAGAGCATCGGCGACCAAGTTAGCCAGCCCTGGGTAGTGAAAGACAAAAATGCCAAAGCATAAATAGTAGCGGGGGAGAGGTATTTAAGTGTTTTGATATTCATACATCCTTTGTTATACATACAATTTAATTAACTTCCGCTGTATAATTGCATTCTTGTGGCAATTGCTTACGTATATTTATGAAGTACAATTAAACCTAATCGTTTAAAAGGGGTCTATTATAGTATTCCATTCCATTCAATCTATTTATTTCAATGCGACCAACTAATCGGCTGAAAAGTCAACATCTTTTATGGAGAGCGGCATTTGGACCATCAGTGGCTTTGTCAGCAGAGTTGGATGAGGTATCTCCAAAAAAATTATGGAAGTCATTGTCTGCCACATCCTTACAAAATCCAGAAAAAATCAATGTAGCATCCGATGGAACAACCGTCGTGATGGAAGCCTTTAGGGCCAAGGGGCAGCTAAAAAAGCTTTCGATACAACAAAAGCGAACTATTCAAAAACAATATAGGGAAGACCTCAAAAACCTGAATCTCCGCTGGATGGATCAAATGGTTCACTCTCAAGCGCAGTTCAGGGAAAAAATGAGTTTATTCTGGCATGGTCATTTTGCCTGTAGGGTAGTCAATATTTTTCAGCAGCAGCAGTTATTGGATATTGTGCGAACCGGTGCCATCGGAAAATTTGGAGATCTACTTCGGGCAGTCAGTAAGAGTCCTGCCATGCTCCAGTTTTTAAATAATCAACAAAATAAAAAGCAACATCCCAATGAAAATTTTGCTAGGGAGGTGATGGAGTTGTTCACGATGGGGTCGGGGCATTATACAGAAAACGATGTAAAGGAAGCTGCAAGATCCTTTACAGGATGGGGTTTTAGCCAGGACGGGGAATTTGTATTTCGAGCTACTCAACATGATGTCGACAATAAATTTTTTTTGGGCAACACCGGCAATTACAATGGGGACGACATCATCGATATATTGTTGAAGCAAAAGCAAACAGCTTATTTTATCGCTAAAAAAATTTACCGCTATTTTGTAAATGAAATGGCAGACGAAAAAATAGTGGGGTGGCTAGCAGATCGATTTTATAAAAGCGACTATGATATCTTGCAGTTGATGGAAAATATTTTTACCAGCGATTGGTTTTATGATGAAAAAAACATTGGTACAACTATTAAATCACCTGTGAGCCTGCTTGTTGGGATTCAACGAATGCTTCCCCTTGAATTTGACAACAATGCCACTCCGTTATTATTTCAAAGGGCATTGGGGCAGGTGCTTTTTTATCCGCCCAATGTAGCTGGCTGGCCAGGAGGTAAAAATTGGATCAACAGTAGCACATTGATGATAAGGATGCGCATTCCGCAAATGATAACAGCAAATGAGCCAATCAATATCCGCCCCAAAAATGACGACGATGTAATGATGGGACAAATGGCCGGTCAGCTGCCTGCTAAATCAAGGCGGAAAAGCAGTTATGGCTTAAAATATAGTGCGGCCGAGGTGGATTGGAAAATACCTGTAGCCGTGTTTGAAAAGGTGGCTAGAGAAAATTTATTGATTGCAATTGCAGACAGGCTACTTCAAAACCCTAGCCGGGTGAGTGTCAATGTGATGGGCAAATACCTAGATGCTGAAAGCAGAGAAAGTTATATAAAAACGGCCATGATTTTTTTGATGGGTACGCCGGAGTACCAATTGTGTTAGGGGTATAATCCCGAAGATGCGCAGGCTGATTTATTTTATTGTGTAAATTTTTTCTCCTTTGGTGGAGATAAGGAGGTTTTTTTATGGTGATTAAACGCAAAGATTTTTTACAAATTGGCTCATTGGCTACAGCATCTTGTATGCTGCCAAAATTCTTGCAGGCTTTTGAAAGACCCCAGTTGGTGCCTCCTGGCAATAAGGTAGTGGTAGTCATTCAATTCAGTGGAGGAAACGACGGATTGAATACGGTAGTTCCGATCAGCAATGACCTCTACTATAAAGCAAGGCCAATGTTGGCAATAGGAAAGAATGCTGCTTTGTCTTTGACAGACGATGTAGGTTTGCATCCTGCATTGGAGGCGTTTAAAGAATTGTACGAGGAGGGGAATCTGGCAATTATGAACAGTGTAGGCTATCCAAATCCTGACCGCTCCCATTTTAGAAGTATGGACATCTGGCAAAGCGCCAGCAATAGCAATGAGTACCTTACTACTGGATGGATCGGGAGATTTTTGGATGCCCAATGTAAGGGTTGCGATAGGCCTACCCAAGTACTTGAAATGGATGACATCCTTAGCCTCGCACTAAAGGGCACAAATAACAATGGGCTTGCATTGAAAGATCCTCAAAGATTATACGGCAGCAGCAACGAAAAGTTTTTTAGGGACGTCAGTAAAGATCATTATGCCGCAAATGAGTCAGCGGATTATCTCTATAAAACACTGAGTGGCACCTTAAGCAGCGCAGACTATATTTTTCAACAAAGCAAGCTGCACCCTACTAATGAAATTTACCCTACTACCGAATTAGGGAGGGATTTAAAAACGATTGCCTCTCTTATTTTATCCGATATCAATACGAAAATTTACTATGTTTCATTGGGTAGTTTTGATACTCATGTGAATCAAGCAGCTCAGCAGAAAAAATTATTCACCGAATTAAATGATGCCGTCAAAGCTTTTACCACTGATTTGAAAAAGAACGGTCGTTTGGAAGATGTATTGACGATGACATTCAGTGAATTTGGAAGAAGAGTATCTCAAAATGCCAGCGGTGGAACAGATCATGGCACAGCCAATAATATGTTTTTTATCGGAGGTGGGTTAAAAGAAAAAGGGGTTTTAAATCCAATGCCCAACCTTTCTGATCTCAATGAAGGAGACCTGAAACACCAGGTAGATTTCAAGGATATATATGCTACCGTTTTAAATAAATGGCTCCAAGCAGATGATAAATTAATATTAGGAAAGCAGCACGAGTATTTAAAGTTTATATAAATTGAATGCTACCATTCTGATACTAGAAAAAATCCGGATTTCTACAAGATTTTTTCTAGTAAAAAAGGGCGACTAATACGTAGTCGCCCTTTTTTTAGGATAATCGTTTATCGCATTATTTTTTTAATGCCGTCTTGTAAAGCATCCAACCCATTGTTGCAAAAAACAATACGCCCATCGTAAAGTATCCGTAAGTACCCAGTATATCTGTCAGGGAATGTTCCATAGAGATTTTTTGTAAAAATTTATCTCCCGAATCACTGCCGGAAAGGAAAGCAATGATAACGCCTGCAACTGCACCTCCGGCTACAAGTCCTGTTGCAAATAAACTTCCCTTGCCTAATTCATCGTCTTCCCCATTGGTTTTTATATTTTCTTTTTGCTTTTTGATGTCAACAAGTCCTTTAATAGCGCCACCGATAAAAATGGGCAAAGTGGTAGACAATGGCAGGTAGGCGCCCACGGCAAAACTCAATGATTTAATACCACATAATTCCATTACTACGGCTAGAAAAACACCCACGAAAACATATTGCCAATCTAGGTTGAACGAAAGAATTCCCTTTATTAATGTAGCCATTAGGGTAGCTTGTGGTGCAGGGTATTTTTCGGTTCCTATTGCATGATGAATCCCTTGGCTTAGCATTTCGGCGGTAGGCCTGTCAAGGTATTTGATGGTAATGCCAATAACAATGGATGATACAATAGCACCAATAAATAATGCTATTTGCTGATTTCTGGGAGTTGCACCTACAATATACCCACTCTTTAAATCCTGTGAGGTGGCCCCCGCATTTGCCGCAGCAATACAGATCATACCACCCACTACCAATACAAGTGGTTCGTAGGCATGGCCTGTCCAGCCTACTGCCATAAAGATCAGGCTAGTTCCCATGACGGTTGCAATGGTCATACCGCTGATGGGATTATTGGATGAACCAATCAGCCCAACGATCCTGGATGAAACAGTGACAAATAGTGCCCCGAAAACGATCACCAAAATACCGATTACTAATTTTTGTAAAATGCTGTCACCCGGTACCTGAGGTAACAATGCAATTAAAGCAATCAATCCTAAACTTCCGAAACCAACTACTTTGATATCCAGGTCTTTTTCGGTTCTTACTACCATATCGGTTTCGGCATCAGCAGATTTTTTTTTAATGGAACTAACACTTCCTTTAATTGATTTTACAATGGTAGGAATGGTTTTAAACAACGTGATGACTCCACCTGCAGCAACTGCACCTGCGCCTATTTGCCGGATAAAAGCATAATATATAGCGGAGGGGTAATTATTAAAAGTATGGGTTGCTGCATTCCATCCGCCTTTGCCACCATCATTTGCCAGGGTTGCTAGATAGCCCAATTTTACCAACTGGTTTGCAATGGTATCAGCAGGAACAATAGAAGATAAAAGTGGAATTAACACTAGCCAGCTCAATACCCCCCCTGCTACTAAAACACCGGCAATGCGTGGGCCTATGATATAACCCACCCCAAGGTATTCAGGCGTTATTTCACCACTCACCTGCGCCGAAGGGAAGAACTTATTCACTTGTTTGGTTACAAACAACGGTGTTTCAGCAATTACATGTAAAATCTTTTGCAGAATCGCATATCCAAAAGCAACACCCAATCCCCAAAATGCAGTTTTGGCAAAATCGCCTCCTTTTTCGCCGGCTTTTAAAACATCACCGCAGGCGGTCCCTTCGGGGTAGGGCAGTGTATCATGCTCATTTACAATTAATGCTTTTCTTAATGGGATCATTAATAATGTTCCCAGCATACCACCAACAATTGCTAATATTAAAATGGTGAGATAATTAAAGTAAGAAGCACTATCGGGGGATGACAGAAATAAAAATCCGGGCAAGGTAAAAGAAACGCCCGCTGCGATACTTTCTCCGGCGCTTCCAGTGGTTTGTATAATATTATTTTCAAGAATGGTTGTCTTAAAGTATTTTCTTCCCAAAGTAATGGCGATTACCGCAATAGGAATTGAAGCAGAAACGGTTAATCCTGCTTTCAAAGCAAGGTATACTGTAGCGGCACCGAAAATTACGCCAAACAGGCTGCCTAATAAAATTGACTTTACAGTCAATTCTTTCATAATCGTTTTGGGGGAAACAAATGGGTGAAATTGTTTTTTCTCAGACATGCATCAATGATTTTAGTGATGGAAGGTAAATAAAAAGGCGACACAAAACTGTATCGCCTTTTTTCGAATTAAATAATATTAATGAGATCCCGTTTTGTCTTTTACTACCTGGTTCAATGATTTTAATCTGGAATAAATCAGTATACCGCCAATGAATGCGGCGACCACCAGTATTAAAAAAAACATTTTTTTATCCGTAAAATCATCCCAGAAACTAGTCATCACCCCAGCAATTTTACCTCCTATAGAGGTAGATAAAAACCATCCCCCCATCATCAATGCAGTTAACCTAGCGGGTGCCAGTTTTGATACAAGTGATAACCCAATGGGGCTTAAAAATATTTCACTAATGGTGAATGCAAAGTAGGTGCCCCACAGCCAGGCAGGTGCAGCTTTGAATCCATAAATAGAAGGTACCGACAGGATGGCAAATATCATTACCAAGGCCGAAATTCCGGAGATAAATAATGCCATGGCAAATTTAGTTGCTGTTGCAGGCTCTTTCCCTCGCTTGCGCAAATAATCAAAGAAGGGTACAAAAATTAAGGTGAGTAAAACAATAAATAAAGGATTGATGGATTGAAATAATTCAGTATTGACCAGTTTCACTTCTTTGCCCTGGGGCCATTGATCTTTGGGTACATTATTAAAGTAAGGATCGGGCCCCATCACCTGTACTACCTTTCCGCTCTCATCTTTTACATCTACAAGATATTCATTCACTTTATTTACCAGCCTAGGTGTATCTGTGACCTGCTGAAAAGGGAATAGTGTTCCCGTAAGTCTTTCGGTAGAGGCTGAGGCAGTTCTATCTGTATGCTTTTCTGCCCAAATAGTTAATCCGGTTGAGTTTTGATTATAAATGGTCCAGAAAATGATACTCACAGTAAAGATGAACAGTAAGGCACCGATACCTTTTTTATCCTGGCCTTCGGCTTTTACCCATAGCGAAATGTAAAATGCAATAATTGGTAAACAGGCAAAGATAAAAGCATCATTGGCTTGACTACCCATTACGGTGGTATGAAAAAGTGAACCTGGAACAATCCATCCTATAAAGGCTGCAATAAGGGCAGGTAAAAAAACATAACCAAGTATCTGTGAAAGAGACATGTCTTCTTTTTGTGCTGCCTTCTTTATATCGCCTTCTCTTATATGTTTGAGCGAGGAAGCTAACACCATCATCCCAATTATTAAACCAATGCCTGCTGCAGCAAAAGCATACCCCCAGCCATATTTATTTCTCAGGTATGCTGCTACAAAATTGCATACAAAAGCACCAATATTAATCCCCATGTAAAAAATATTGTAGGCATTATCCTTTAGTGGTTTTAATTCATCTTTGTTATAAATATTACCCAGGAGCGTACTGATATTAGGTTTGAAAAAGCCATTGCCTACAATGATTAAACCCAACGATAAAAACATCGCGGTATCTCCCGGGAGCGAAAGGCAAAAATAGCCGGCTGCCATCAAACTGCCGCCTAAAAAAATTGACTTAATATACCCAAGGTACCTGTCGGCAATTAGACCACCAATAAATGGGGTTAGGTAAACCAATGCAATAAAACTGCCCACTAAATCCGCACCAATTTTGCCAGGCAATCCCTTACCGCCTGTGTTGGTATCTGTTAAGTAAAGAAATAAAATACCCACCATTAAGTAATAAGCAAATCGTTCCCACATTTCTGTGAAAAATAGTACATACAATGCTTTTGGATGTTTGCCGGTTTTTACCATTTCTGTCATATAGTTTTATTTTGCTTTTAATTAATTGGATTATCCCTCAAAGTAGTACATTTCCTATTACCAACTCAAAAGCAATCTATACAATTTTGAAATTTGAGCAATCTATTTCATTGCTATTTTTTAAATTTTTATGGTAAACTGTATTAGTAACTTTAATTTCGTCCTTTTAAATCATTATTAATTCCAATCCGTTTCATTCATGAACATTTTAATAATAGGCAGCGGCGGCAGAGAACATACTTTAGCTTGGAAACTCAAGCAAAGCCCATTGTGTAGTGAACTATTTATAGCGCCAGGCAATGCTGGTACCGCTCTAATGGGCACCAATATCCCCCTTTCTACTACTGATTTTGAGGGGTTGACCGCTTTTTGTCTAGAGAATAAAATTGAAATGTTGGTAGTTGGTCCAGAGGATCCATTGGTGAAGGGGATTTATGATCATATTAAGTTAAACCCGCTTACAGCCGGAATTCATGTAATTGGACCATCCAAGGAGGCCTCCCGTTTGGAGGGGAGTAAGGCTTATGCCAAGGCGTTTATGGATCGCCATCAAATCCCTACAGCGGCCTATCGGGAGTTTGATGCAACCAATTTTGAAGCCGGCATCAGTTATATTAAAAATCATTCATTGCCCATCGTGTTGAAAGCAGATGGGCTGGCCGCTGGAAAGGGGGTGGTTATTTGCACCGATCATGCAGCAGCATTATTGGAGTTTGAGCAGATGATACAGCAGGCAAAATTTGGCGAATCCGGAAAAAGGGTGGTAATAGAGCAGTTTTTGGATGGCATTGAGTTAAGCATGTTTGTACTTACGGATGGAAAAAATTACGTGTTGCTTCCGGAGGCGAAAGATTATAAGCGAATCGGCATTGGGGATAAGGGCCTAAATACTGGCGGAATGGGGGCTGTTAGCCCAGTCCCTTTTGTAGATGAAGCGTATATCCTAAAAGTGAAAAAAGCCATAATAGAGCCTACTATTGCAGGTTTACTAGCTGAAAAGCTGGAATATAAGGGGGTTGTTTTTATTGGACTAATCAATGTGAAAGGGGAGCCAATGGTAATTGAATACAATTGCAGGTTTGGGGATCCAGAAACGGAAGTGATCATTCCCAGAATTGAAAATGACCTAGTCGAAATTTTTCTTGCTACTTCGCAGCAGCGGCTAGATGAAATAACCATCAAAACCAGTCCTATGGCTGCAGTAACCGTGGTGGCGGTGAGTGGAGGATATCCAAATCAGTATGTAACTGGCAAAGAAATTCTAGGGCTGATGGATGCTGAATTGTCAGGAACAATTGTTTTTCATTCTGGCACGCTGCAAGATGGAGCAAAAGTGTTGACCAACGGAGGAAGGGTATTGGCCGTTACCAGCACTGGCAGTAATATTACAGCGGCTGCGGCTCAGTCCAATAGGGTCCTAGAAAAAATTCGTTTTGATGGCATTTATTTTAGGGATGATATTGGGTATGAATTCCGATAGGCTTGTGTTTCATGGGTTCTACGTAAGGATTTTATGGCAGGTGAATTTGGCTTAGGTAGACTACATTTTTCGCAATTTGAGTCTATCAAAAATGAAAAAATATATAGGGCTTTTAGAACTAAGAATGCCCAAAGTTGAAAATCAAAAAAATAAATTCAGATAATCGAAAACTGCAAACCTTCTCCCTCCATAAAATATTGAAAAATAAAGGGGTTACCGTTGTTAATTCAAATAATTTACATCAACTTTGCTTCATTCTTTACTTTCGATTTTTCTCTATATAAATTATGGGCCTTTTTAATTTTTTTACTCAGGAAATTGCAATGGATTTGGGCACTGCAAATACTTTGATCATTTTTAATGATGAAGTGGTAGTAAATGAACCTTCCATCGTTGCATTAGATAGAAACAATCCGAAAAATATTTTAGCAGTGGGTAAAAAGGCATTGATGATGCACGAAAAAACCCATGAAAGCATACGCACCGTTCGTCCTTTGAAAGATGGTGTAATTGCGGATTTCAATGCCGCCGAATTGATGATTCGGGAAATGATCAAAATGATCTATCCCAAAAAGCCATTGTTTGCGCCCAGTTGGCGAATGATGATCTGCATTCCCAGTAGTATTACCGAGGTTGAAAAGCGTGCCGTTAGGGATAGTGCCGAACAAGCTGGCGCAAAGGAAGTATACCTGATTCATGAACCCATGGCTGCAGCACTAGGAATTGGAATTGATGTGGAAGAACCTGTGGGAAATATGATCATAGATATTGGGGGTGGTACCACCGGTATTACAGTGATAGCCCTAGCGGGTATTGTTTGCGATCAAAGTATTCGAATAGCGGGAGATGAATTTACAGCTGATATTATGGAAGCGCTGAGGCGTTACCATAGTTTGTTAATAGGTGAGCGTACTGCTGAACAAATTAAAATTCAGGTAGGCGCTGCATTAAAGGACCTTGATAACCCTCCTGATGATATTCCGGTGAATGGCCGCGATTTGGTAACTGGCATACCCAAACAAGTTTTTGTAAGTTACCAAGAGGTGGCAGAGGCCTTGGATAAAAGTATATTTAAAATTGAGGAAGCAATACTTAAGGCATTGGAAATTACTCCACCCGAATTGGCCGGCGATATTTACCGACGTGGTTTATATTTAACTGGCGGTGGAGCACTTTTAAGGGGGCTAGATAAGCGAATTGCAGCAAAAATAAAATTGCCCGTGCATGTGGCGGATGATCCGCTTAAAAGTGTGGTTAGAGGAACCGGTATCGCATTAAAAAACTACGACAAATATCCTTTTGTAATGCGGTAGTCAATCATCAATTACAAACCGCCAATGGGCGAAAAAGACACTGTTCTTTTCTGGTATGAAAATTTTTTTATATTTACTGGGTGCAAACTTCTCTGCCCAGAGAAGGTTAGGAGGGTTAGTGTATGCATAATCTTTTTCTATTTATTCGCAGATATTTTAATTTCATTGTATTATTATTGTTGCAGGGTTTTTCAATTTATTTACTGGTGCATTACAATAGCTATCACAATGCATTGGCCTCTAATTTCATGAATGAGATTACGGGAAAGGTCAATACCCAGTTTAACAAAGTGGATTATTTTTTTCAATTAAGAAAAACGAATGAGGCGCTTGTTCAATACAATGAGCAGTTAAGAAATCGGTTAAATGAAAATTTTGAAAAGCAAGATAGTTCCACTAAAATTGTTATAGAAAACATTTTGAATGACACAACAGGGCGTCAACGAAAATGGCTTTACCTTCCAACAAAAGTGGTTTCGAATTCCGTTTC
>JBIKOV010000212.1:0-5770 GCA_044357815.1 Ferruginibacter sp.
CCTAAGTTGCGCTTTGGTATCGGCAATGAATATCCCAAGGGAATGCAGGCAGACTTTGTATTAAGCAAATGGCTGGCCAGTGAAACGCCCACCGTACAGTTGAAAATTGATAAATGTATGGAGATCATCGAAAATTTTGTTTCTATCGGTATCGGACAAACGATGAATGAGGTAAATAAGTTGTCGATAAAACCCTGATTCATTTCCATTGGCTAAGTTGTGATTGAATATCTCTTTTAAAGTAAGCGATAAATGATGGAAATATTATCTAAATCAGGCCTACATATATTTGTTTTTTAAATATGATTGCTGTATATTAGCAATCCTTTCAAAATTCTTAATTTCAATACAGCATGAAGATTATATGTGTAGGCCGAAATTATTCGGCACATGCCAAAGAGCTTGGCAATGAGGTACCTGAGGAACCAGTTATTTTCATGAAGCCCAAAAGTGCATTATTACAGAGCCATGCCCCGTTTTATTATCCTGAGTTTACCAATGAACTTAATTATGAATGTGAGCTGGTATTGAGGGTGTCAAAGAATGGTAAATACATCCAGGAGCGCCACGCCTCCAATTATTACAATGCCATTACCGCTGGGATTGATTTTACAGCCCGCGACATCCAGAATGAGTTGAAAAAGAAGGGCCTACCCTGGGAAAAGGCCAAGTCTTTTGATAATTCAGCGGCCGTAGGAAAGTTCATTGATATCGTACCCGGCTATATTAAAAACACGGTTAATTTCAGTTTTTATAAAAACAAGGAGTTGGTACAAAAGGCCAATTCGAGCGAAATGATCTACCATTTCGACTACCTTGTATCGCATATTTCCAACTATTTTTCCCTAAACATTGGCGATCTGATTTTCACCGGCACGCCATCCGGAGTAGGGGAATGTGTATCTGGAGATGAGCTAGAAGCATTTATTGACCAAGAAATGCTGCTAAAGCTAGATGTAAAATGATAAATTATCTTTTAGTCAATTAGCGGTCCGCTATTTACTAAAAACGCCTATATTTGCACCCCGAAATGTCGGGGTAGCTCAGCTGGTTAGAGCATCGGATTCATAACCCGAAGGTCGGCAGTTCAAGTCTGCTCCCCGATACCTACCGAAACCCAATAATCAAAAGGGTTTCGGTTTTTTTGTGCCCATAAATACAGCATTAATAGGGGTTTCAAGATTATTTTCCCTCATAATACATATCAGTAAAGGATTTCATTTTTATAAATTGCTTCATTTTTACTACATCACTTGAAAAAAGACGAAAAAAAAGACGAAAAAAAACTCGAAAAAAGGTTTTTATATTTGTACCTTGTAAGAAATCAAGTGTATGGCAAAGATAAAATTACCCAACGGAGGTGCTTATGGAAATTGGGTTCAGTAATAAGGGATTCATATCCGCCGCGGCGGACGGCAGTTCAAGTCTGCTCCCCGATACCTACCGAAACCCAATAATCAAAAGGGTTTCGGTTTTTTTGTGCCCATCGGGTTCAGTAATAAGGGATTCATATCCGCCGCGGCGGACGGCAGTTCAAGTCTGCTCCCCGATACCAAAGAGGATTTTTCAATTTTATATTGTACATCCTCTTTTTTAATTCCATCACAACTGATTGAAATACAAGCAATTAATTCGATTGCAACTAATTCGACGAGTACAAATATTGGTAGATATATACCATGATACCCAATTTATGCGTCGAATACAGCCATTATTCTACGCAAATAAGTTGTGTATGCTTGTAAGCGCAAGAATTATTTTTCAATGCAAACTTTATATGACCAAATGTTATAATAAAAGTTATTACCTTTGTGCCATGCTACATACTTATTACGCAAGGGTAACCCAAATAGGTAACTCTAAAGGGGTAAGACTCCCAAAAGAGTTGGCGCTATCCTTGGGTACGACTGAAATTATTCTTGAGCAAACCAATGAGGGGATTTTGATTAAACCAGCCCATAAAATACCGCCTTTAACTGAATGGGCTGATCTCTTTGCAAAGGCAGATACAAGTTCGGAGGAAGAATTTAAAGATTGGGATATCACACTAAATGACGGATTTACTGCTGATGAAGATGTATAAAAAATGGGATGTAGTTTTGGTAAATTTAGATCCAACAAAAGGCTCCGAGATAGCTAAGACAAGACCTTGCCTTGTAGTTTCCCCTAATGTAGTAAATACGGCTTTGAACACCCTCATCATTGTACCTTTCACTTCGGCTAGCAAAACCTACCCTACCCGCCTTTTTACCACCCATAATGGAATTCCCGGATCCCTTGCTTTTGATCAAATAAAGACCATTGATAAAACTAGGGTAATTAAAAAAGAAGGGGAGTTGGAAAGGAAACTTAGACCGGCCGCTAATAGTATTCTCCAGATAATGTTTTCAGAAGAATGAATGATTTTTTAATTTTTAATACCGCATATCTCTTTCAATTGCATTAAATTAATTTTGTGCAACTACTACAAGGCAAATAGGGTAGGACTCATTACCGCTAAAAGAAATGTTCTGTATTTCCATTTATTTGTTTGAATTAATGTATTGATTTACACTTTTACAAACGAAAAAATGTATATTTTGCTATAAAATGATACGGATATGCAAAGGTTGTTATTGCAAAGTTTACTTCTTATCTGATTATAGAAAAGAGGATTGGTTAATCAATTTGCCTTTGTATGCTTGCATAACTTTCTTAGAGGAAAAGGGGCTTTAGTGGGCTCATCCTTCAATGTAAAATGAGTAACGTATTCAACACCCCAACCTTAGAATGCAGTTCAAGTCTGCTCCCCGATACCTACCGAAACCCAATAATCAAAAGGGTTTCGGTTTTTTTATGCCCAAAGGGCTCAGTAATAAGGGATTCATATCCGCCGCGGCAGACGGCAGTTCAAGTCTGCTCCCCGATACCTACCGAAACCCAATAATCAAAAGGGTTTCGGTTTGTTTTTGCCCGTAAATACAGCATTGACAGTTTTTAAAATTTATTTTACTCCGAAATGCCCGTTCTCAAAGGATTTCATTTTTATAAATTAATTCATTTTTAGTATGAAAGTTACAAATAGGCTCAAAAAGAGTCACAAAATTGTGTGGTAGCAGTCGAAACTACATTCTTGCTTGTTATCGATATTTTTATCCTTTTCAAACTTGCTGCTGAAGCGGTGGTATCAAATGCTTACAACCAACATGCAATTAAATATTTGTACTTTTGGTAACCAATAAAAAACACTTTGCCTAACTTATATATAATAGCAGGTTGTAATGGAGCTGGCAAGACAACGGCATCTTACACTATTTTGCCTGAAATGCTGAGTTGCAAAGAATTTGTAAATGCGGATGAGATAGCTAGAGGCCTATCGCCTTTTCAGCCCGAAACAGTATCTTTTCATGCTGGAAGGTTGATGGTAGCAAGAATTGATTTATTAATTGAACAAAATGTAGATTTTGCAATTGAAACCACTTTGACTACTTTATCTTATCAGTCTACCATAAAATTAGCCAGGGCGAGGGGATATAAGGTTACGCTTTTATTTTTTTGGCTCAATGATGTTAATTTAGCCATCGAAAGGGTAAAATCAAGGGTTGCAGAGGGTGGACACAATATACCCGAAGCGGTAATAATCAGAAGATATAAAAAGGGGTTAAAAAATTTACTACGATATTTTGTAAATTTATGTGACTATTGGCTGGTCATTGATAATTCAACCAGAACTAATAAATTTATTGCCGAAGGAAAAGCTGCAGTGGAAACCACTGTATATAATTTGTCAACTTGGTCTACCATTAAAAAGAGTGCAAATGAAAACTAACATCGAAAGCAATGACGAATTGCGAAATAAAATTAAAAAAGGGCTTGATTTGACATTTAAAAAATTATTAAAATCCAAGCGACAGACGGATGGCTACCTTGTTTTCTCTGAAAATGGCAAGATAAAAAAAATTAAGGCTACAGACATTTCTGAATAAATTTTGCATCCAACTATTTCCGCTCCTTTATTGTTGGCAAACGGATAGTGAAAAAAATGGCAACGGATGGTCCTTCATTACCCGTCATAAATTACCTGCCCGACTGCATTTACGGCCTTTAGTCAAACTCCTAGTTGACAATCAGCCGGTCGATGGTAATCTTGTCGAAGCGGATCTTGATCCCGATATTCTGCTTCGCTTATCAATTGTTTGTCGAGCTAATCCGGTTTACTGAATGGATTCTTGTATTCCGAGGCCGGGTTTAAAATACATCTGCATGTTCCCGAACCTTGGTTGTAATTCTTCGTTTTGAAATCTGACTTTACAATTTTGTGATAATACCAATTATTGGTAAATTTATTGTGTAAATTAAAATTTATGGCAAGAAATACATCCATTTTATTGGGAGGGCATTACGACGAATTTATTTCAAAGGAAGTTGCTTCAGGTAGATATAGTTCGGCCAGTGAAGTGATACGATCTGCACTTCGAATATTAGAAGATGAAGAAAACAAGAAGAAATTGTTGGTAAAGGCGCTTGTAATTGGAGAGAAAAGCCCTCGGGTCGAAAACTTTGATCCAAAGGAACATCTTAAAAAATTACAGGAACGCTTACAATGAAAAAACTACGGTTATTTATTCGAGCATAAGCCTATCAAGACCTAGAAAAAATCTGGACTTACACGCTTGATACCTGGTCTCTACAACAAGCTGACAAATATTACAAAGACATCATTGTAGCCATTGAATTCCTTTGCACTGAGCCAAATTCTGGGAAATCAGCAGAACATGTAAAGAAAGGGTATAGATTATTTAAAGTTAATTCGCATTTAATATTTTATGTAACTACCGATGCTGAATTAGATGTAATAAGGATTCTTCATTCACAAATGGATATTCCCAATAGACTAGCGGATTAACGAACTTCAACCAACACTGCATTTACGTTAATGGAGGCAGGCGGATAACAAATCTATTTTTTTAAAGATTTCTCGACCTAACCTTCCCATGATAATCGATAAATCTTATAGAGAATCATAAGAAAAATCGAGGTTTCACGCAACGATATTCTATTTTGAGTAATTCAACTTCTCAATAAATGCTACAATTCGTAGTCTCCCCAATCTATAGTTTTGGTTACTGATGATGCAAGCTCACATCGTTCCGTTTCAATGAATGGCGCAAAGTTGCTTATTATTTTTGGTGATTTGTTATGGTTAAATTACTGCTTTGTAAAAACCATGCAGTGCTGCCATGGAAGATTAGCTATGTTTTTATCAAATGCAAAACCTGCTGCTTTAAATTCTTTAATGGCCTGTGCTTCACTCATTTTATGAATGGCTTTAATTGGTACAGTTGCATCTTCGGACCTAAATTCTACCAGCACTAATTTACCACCAGGCTTTAATGCAGCGCGCATCGATACCGTCATTTCATAAGGATAAGAAAATTCGTGGTATACGTCTACTAACAGCATCATGTCAATGGTGTTTTCTGGTAAAGACAGTTTTTGTTCTGTACCCAATACAGGTACTATACCTGATAATTTTTCCCGCTTGATTCTTTCGTTTAAGTAAGCAATCATTGCTGGCTCAACGTCTACTGCAAAAACCTTACCGCTTCCCACCATTTTTGAAAGTAATGCACTATGGTAGCCACTTCCCGCTCCAATATCAGCGATAAGCATACCTGGTTTTACGGCTAAATTTTTTAATAATAGAGAGGTATTTTCTTCCATTTCTCTTTCTGGCCTTTCAAGCCAATCTATTCCGTAATGACTCATTACTTGTGCAATTTGTCTGCCC
>JBIKOV010000213.1:0-5767 GCA_044357815.1 Ferruginibacter sp.
GCTTTTGCTTTCAACATATTTTAGCGCGGTGGTATATTCATGAATGAATATAGATTTGTAAGGAGCTGCGGTGGCCTTATCAGGCCTTTCTGTATTTTCTAGCTTAAAGAAATAAGGCTCATTAAGATTGCTGTCCTGTGGTTTCCTTTCCCAAGGCGATAATTTAAGTTGAAAAAAAATATAGCTGCCAGTTTCTTTTACAAAATATTCATCTTCTACTTTTTTAAGGTATCCTACAAATCTATTTTCAATGGCCGATTTATTGATAAGATTATCAAGTGCATTGTTGAATTTGAATTCCATGCAGTCGGCGACCATCTTGTCGCCCCTGGCAGATAGGTTGATTATAAAACTTACCTCATCCCCTACATGAAATTGGT
Source organism: Ferruginibacter sp. (assembly GCA_044357815.1). Classification (GTDB taxonomy): domain Bacteria; phylum Bacteroidota; class Bacteroidia; order Chitinophagales; family Chitinophagaceae; genus Ferruginibacter. The sequence goes on from JBIKOV010000213.1 coordinate 381, forward strand.
GAATTCTTTTGATAATTTTCTCTGCCTTTAATTTCAGTTGCTCTTGCTCACTAATATTGCCACTGATTGTTTTTTTCTTGCCGTTGAGCATGTACTCGATCGTTGCATATTCTTTATCATGATTGATAAAGGTGATCTTGCCCATGATGGATTCTGTAGCCATGTTTTTTTATTAAGCGGAATCTGTTCCGAACTGTAAAAGTAAGTCCAAAAATCGCATTTGAGCATTTAAGTAACAAACTGTTGGCGGTTCTTTAGTTGGGGAGTGTAAAAAATATTCATTATAGGGATAATTCAATGAGCGGATCCCAAAACAGCTTTTCAAAGCCAATGATTTTATCTTCTTTTACAATGACCTTTTCCTTTTTTAATAGTGCTTCCATTAAAGCAGGAGGGGTGAAATGGGCTTTGCCGGTGAGCATGCCATTTCTGTTGACCACCCGGTGTGCGGGCACTGGAGGGTTTGTATTGTGTGCTGCATTCATTGCCCAACCTACCATGCGAGCAGATAAGCCAGTGCCAAGGTAACGGGCAATTGCCCCATAGGAGGTTACTCTTCCTTTTGGTATCTGCCTTACCACCTCGTGTACATCCTTAAAAAAAGAATATTCTTTTGGAGGTGAGGGCAGATCGCTATGGGTATTTTTTTTCTTTTGCATGAATTACAATTTATTTTCAGCTGCAGCCCGGAGTAATTCATTTCGTTGCGCTGGGGGCACGTTGCTATAGTCGTAGGGACAATGTTTACAGCCATTACCGCAGCAGCTCCCTTTTTGTAAATGGTATTTTTGGGTTAGCACCATGTAGCCAACTTCATTGTAATAAAAATCCTCTCCCTCGACTAATTTATCCATATAATTTTTTATGGTGTAGCTTTTATTGGTTTTCGGTTTCCTTTAATAGTTGCTGCAACTGGTCATCTAGATTGGGAATGGTTGCAGGTAATTGAAATTTGAGGTAATAAATGGTATTGCTGCCGGCAATGTCTAAGGCTTCGTAATGGGTTTTAATGCGAAGCGATTCGCTGGGATTGCTAGCGTATACATCGTTGCAATCTTCTACTAGCAATAACTGATACATTTCAATCACCTGTTTGGTGAAAGCGTATAACTTGGGTGAATCTGTTTTTAAATGGATACAACCATTTGGTTGAAGTATTTGCTGGTAAAGGCGCAGAAAAGCTGGATGGGTTAATCTTTTTTTTGCTTTGGAAGTCCTCAGTTGGGGATCGGGAAAAGTAATCCAAATTTCATCCACTTCCGCCGGTTTAAAATAATCGGTGAGCAAGGTAATCTGGGTCCGAAGAAAGGCAGCATTGGGGATATGGGCATCGAGGCATTTTTTTGCTCCTATGTACATCCTGTTGCCTTTTACATCTACGCCAATAAAATTTTTTTCAGAAAAAAGGGCAGACAGACCAACCGTATATTCCCCTCTGCCACATGCCAGTTCTAATACAATGGGATGGTCATTTTTAAAAAATGAATTCCATTTCCCCTGCATCGCAACTGGATATTCCAATACGTTGGAAAAGTTTTTGATATCTGCAAAACGTTGTAATTTCTTTTGTCCCATCGGCTGGCAAATATAATTATACTAAATAGAAATGTTGAAAAAAATAGAATCAAAGGTTAAATAAATGTGAATTGATTGTTTTGGGATATGGCTGTTAAGCAGTTAAATTAAACCTGTTGCAAAAAACAGTGTCTTAGTTGCATCTGTAAAATTATTTTTAATCTTGCAATTATATTCAATGCAAAAAATAGCAACGCTTACTGCTTTATTCCTTCTGGTTATTTTGTTTCAGTTCTGTACAAAAAGTGACAGCGTACTGATTAGTACTAAAACGACCACTCCAATTATATCATTCACTACTTACAATTATTTGGATACCTATCCTGCGCATGTTCAGGCTGCCCTGGTAGCATCGGATAATATGTCCTCTAATAATCCAATAACCAATGCAGGGGCTAATTTGGGAAGGGTATTGTTTTACGATAAACAATTGAGTAGAAATGGCACCACCAGTTGTAGCAGTTGCCACCAGCAGCAAAATTCTTTCAGTGATTCTGCCGCCCTGAGTAGCGGTTTAGATGGTGGATCTACCAGTAGACATTCAATGTCGTTATTGAATATACGCTTCTACAAAACAGGAAAAATGTTTTGGGATGAGCGAGCCGCTTCTGTAGAAAAACAAGCGCTGCAACCCATTCAAAATCATGTTGAGATGGACTTGACCTTAGCGCTATTAGAGTCAAAAGTAAAATCACTACCTTATTATTCGTCTTTGTTTCAAAAGGCTTTTGGTACTACGTTGATTGATTCCATCCTCATTGCAAGAGCGTTGTCTCAGTTTGAAAGAAGTATCGTTACCTATCAGTCAAAATACGATCGGGTAAAGCAGGGGTTGGAAATATTTACCACTGCTGAGGTAGCTGGGGAACAATTATTTTTGACCGTTCCTGCGAATAGAACCTGTGCTAGTTGTCATACTCCACCTATGTTTATTACCAGCAGTCCGAGTGCCCCCTTTGGCTTAGTTGACAGCAATGACATAGGTATCAATAATAGGAATAATTTCAAATCTGGCTCTTTGCGCAATATTAGCATTCGGTCTAATTTGTTTCATAACGGAAGTGTAGCCAATGTTCAGGCGATGCTTACTGCAGGAAATCCAGGTACTGGCAAACAGGCTATCCCCTTACATTTCTTAAGAACAGCTGATATAGCCAATTTGATGGCGTTTTTAAATACGCTTACCGACCCTACTATTCTCACCGAACCAAAATTTTCAGATCCATTTGCGGTTAAATAATATTTAGCGGAATGAAGTTTGCGAAATGTAGCGAATAAAAAATCGCTTACTCATTCTTTGGTTTTGAAAAATAATGATCTAGCGAAAAACGACCACCTCCATCTAGTAAAAAAAAGAGTAAAAGTATTAGAATGACTATGGAAAAAAGCAGATCAGCATCATTTATAAAAAAAAACTTTTTGGCATTCACGATGAAAATAGCACCCAGCAAAATGGGGATTTGTACTAGTGAAGATAGTCGGGTATATAATCCTACAATAATCATTGTACCTCCTATTAAGTGAAGCCAGGGGATAATGGTAGTTAGCCAATAGGCATTTTCTTTCATAAAAATGGCTGTTATGTCCTTTTCAAGTAGTGAAATATTTCTAATGAACTCAAATCCTTTAATAAAAAGGCAAATCCCTAAGGTAATCCTGATGATTAATAGCCAAGACGGGAAATGTTTTGCACTCCACGCATCCATTTTTTTTAGAAATTCCATTTGTATTTAATTTAGCTAAGCTGAACAATCCCTTTAAATTACAGATTAATTTCAATTCTGTCAATAGGAAGCTTTTGTCGACTTTAGTTTATTAAAATTGCGGGAAAGTTAGCAGAAGGCATTAATTTCCACTTTAGGTAACAGCAGCTGGGGCTCCTAAATAACGGCTTCAGTCAAATTATTCATAGATGATTGGGTAAATGAAAAATAGGCTATCTTCAGTACTTTCTTTGCATTTTCATAGTTACTTTTTAAGGTTTTATCAGTCACTGCATCGTTTTAGTGAATAGTTTATTTGAAATCATATTATAGGGAAAACTAAAAGTTATATTGTTATATGAAATACAAAATCCAGACTTCTATTATTTTCGCAACTGCTATATTGCTGTTGTCTTCTTCAGTTTTTGGCAAACTTCCATTGCCAGCATTTAAAGTCACCCGTTCCGCTGAAATAAGAGTACCGTTTTTGTTATCAACAACAAATTCTATTGATAAACTTAAAAATAGTCGGGTACTAGTGTACACTAAAAATGGGAAAGGCTATGTACATGATAATATAGCGGCATCGGTAATTTGCATTAAGGAGTTGGGTGCTGCCAATAAGTTTAGTGTAGACGTTTCTGATGACCCTTCCATTTTCAATGAAGCCAATCTAAAAAAATATACGCTATTAATTTTTTCAAGTACCAACAATGATGTATTTGACAATGATGCGCAGCGACTTGCATTTCGAAGATATATTGAATCGGGTGGCGGCTTTGTAGGCATCCATTCAGTTACAGGTACAGAGCGAAACTGGACTTGGTTTAAAATGATGGTGGGTGAAACTTTTTCATGGCATGCATCTTTTCAGACTTTCAGCATTAAAAATATTGATCCTAGCCATCCCTCTATGCAAGGGGTTCCGGCTATTTGGAGCAAAGCGGATGAATGTTATTTTGGGAAACAACTTTATCCTGGAATAAAAGTTTTAATGATGCATGATTTGTCAACGCTTAATAAAAAAGATTCCGAATTAATTACTACCCATGCTGGATCCTTCGCTAACTTCTTCCCTGCAGTTTGGTATCAACCATTTGAAGGAGGAAATATTTGGATTACCACTTTAGGGCATGATAAGGCAAATTATCAGGAGGCCACTTTTAGAAATCATTTATTACAAGGAATTCAATTTATAGCCAACCAATACAAGGGACTCGATTATTCAAAAGCAGCTGCCTCCAACAAGGATGACAATTTAAAAAATTAAAGATATGCCCCACTCAAAAAAAATTGATCGTAGAAATTTTGTAAAAAAATCTTTGAAAGCAGGAGCAGCAACGGGCTTTGCCATTACCGGATTTCCAACAATTGTGCCAGCATCTGTTATTGGGAAAAATGCACCTAGTAATAAAATAAATATTGGCGCTATTGGGGTAGGAAGAATTTCAAGAGACCATGATATGGCGGAAACATTGAAATATGACCATGCAAGAATTATGGCTGTTTGTGATTTAGACAGCAAACGGTTGGCTGATGGAAAAAAATATGTAAATGATTATTATACTAAAAAATCCGGTGCTCCCTACAACGGGGTAACGATGTATGATGATCATCGAGCGTTGTTATTGAATAAAGATATTGATGCAGTATTGATTAGCACTCCCGACCATTCCCATGCCTATTTAGGCATACATGCAGTGGAAGCGGGAAAGGATGTGTATTTGCAAAAGCCGGCATCTCTTACCATCGCAGAGGGAAGAGCTTTAAGTAATGCGGTGCATCGTACGGGAAGAATTTTACAAATTGGAAGTCAGCAGCGATCCTCTGCGCAGTTTAGGTATGCAGCAGAACTGGTGCGCAATGGAAGAATTGGGGAACTTAAGAAAGTATATGTTGGATTGCCTGGTGATCCAAGCGGAGATGTAGAACCTGTAATGCCCATACCTAAAAACTTAAACTACGATGCTTGGCTAGGATCTACTCCATATATTTCGTATACAGAAAATGGTGTGCATCCGCAAAATGATTATGGCCGTCCAGGCTGGTTGCGTTGCGAACAATTTGGTGCCGGAATGATCACTGGTTGGGGTGCTCACCATGTTGATA
>JBIKOV010000214.1:0-5766 GCA_044357815.1 Ferruginibacter sp.
TTGCTGCAACTACTGCATTACCATTCGCTTTTTTAGTGCTAGTGAAAAAGAAAATGTATACTCCCATCAGGGTTGTACCAAAAGCTAGCGAAAGCAATAATGCCATTATAAAATACTTGGTATTACCCAAACGATCCATCCAACTCCAAGTATGAAAAAATGAAAATATTTTGTCAAAAATGGCTCTTTTATTATCGACAGCAAATCCAAAACGATCACTAGTGGTAGCCACATAAATCCTTATGCCATCTGCACGTCCAAAACTAACTCGGTAAACCGGCAACAGTCGATTTACAAATTTATATTCATCATCAAAGCTAGTGACAAGGTTTACCCCTGTTACCCGGGCTCCTTTCTCATTTAATAAAACGCAATTGGTAGCTGCGTCACAACAGTCATGGGTAGGCTCGGCGTCTACTGTTGAAGTCTTTTGATTGTCGGAAACTAGGGCAGTTTTACCAATTGTATCAGGGAATGATTTTGAGGAAATATCAACAGTTTTTGGCTGGCCTTCCAAAAATAATTTGGCGATGTATTGTGCATAAAGCTGGTCGCCATTAGGAAGTTTTTTTCCAGTTTGGGTGCTTAGATAAATCGGCAGATCATTAGCAGTAGACTGCACCTGGTAAAACCAGTTTTTTTCAATGGCAACGAGTCGAAAATTATGAAAAACTGCCATGTTGTTTTTTTGCAAAGCTTCGGTCAAGCTGACTTTTATTTTGGAGCTGTCGATTACAGTAGGTTGCAAAAATTGTGTTGCTACGCTAGGTCGAATGGTAGTCATAATAGGATGCATAAATCCGCTTGCTGCCCACAATACAACTGGAATAGCAATAATCAGAGACAGGGTTCTGTGCCATTGATACATATTTTTTCGCATGGTTTTCATAATTTAATGAGGGGTACAAATTATTTTGCACCCCGGTATTATTTATTTTTTGCCGAAATGAAAAGCTAATCCAACTGTAATTTCTCTTGGATCGCCTAAACTATAAGAATATGCACTGCTTCCGCTGGAAGTGGCATTTTTAGTAGAAAAAACGGAATAATACACATTTGAAACATTGAGCGCATTTACCCAAATTTCTACAGCCTTATATTGGTAACCAGCTCGAAGATTGACTACGTCAAACCCCTTGTATGAAAAGAGATCTAAATCATCCATAAAATAAGCGCCTTGATGTTGCCATTCAGCACCCAGCCTTAACCCTTTTATAAAAGAAGGTTTATACATTATCTCCGCATTACTAGTAAACCTTGGCGCCCCACTCATCTCTTTTCCATTATAATTAACTCCTTTTACAATATTGCTAATAAAACTATGCTTGGCATTGGTACCACTAAATCGAATGGAAAGATCATGAATGGGCTTGATGGTAATGCCATACTCAATACCCACATGCTTGGTAGATCCAGCATTCTGATTGAGGGTTGTATTGTCTGCCTGCTTTACTGAAATAATTTCATTGGTTCCTTTCAGTTGATATATGCTCCAGTCGACATACACGCTATTTTTAATTATCGATGCCCAACCCCCCAATTCAATATTTTTGAAAGTTTGTGGCAACAAGTACGGCGCTACTTTTACAGCACTATACAATTCTGTAAGCTGGGGTGGCACATATCCCTCACTATAATTAGCGTACCAACCAATCCCTTTGTAGTTATAGGTTAGCCCCAATTTTGGCGTTACTCTATTAAAAGAATTAATGGTAGACGCTGTACTTACACTGGTAGAGGCGGGTAAGCTATTGATAAAATAATATTGAAATGCATCATACCGAAGGGCAGCAACAAATTTCAAGTTTTTTGCAGGACTACATTCAAAGTCAATATAGCTGGCTACATTGATGATGCCTGTTTTATATTTACTTAGGAATGAATCCACCGCTGGTGCAGTATAACTCACATACTTTCCAGCGGCAAGATCTTTGGTGATGGCAATGTATTTTGCGTAATAGGTTTGTGGACTAAAATCTACACTAGCCCCTGCAATAATTTTGCTATTGAGCCAGTTGATTTTTTGCGTTTGATTTACAAAAAGGGCAAATGTTTTAAATGTATTCTCATTGATCTGCCCCCTAAATTTTGTTGGATTGGAAGTGCTTCCAATTGAGTAGGAAGGGTTTTGCCCTACCGAATTATCGCGATACAACAAAGAAACCGATGTATTACTAGTTTGGCTCCATTGATGGGATAGCATGGATTTGTAGCGAAGCGCATATACATTACGGAATGTAAAGGTATTTTGAGAGGTATAGTTTTTTCTTGCAAATTTTAAACTGTCAATAGAACCACTCATGTCACTATAATAATCTACTATTGCCAGCGTATTGGCCCAGCTAGTCTTCTCACTCGCCCGGTAATCCGTTCTTAAAGTAATGGCTTTTTTACTGAAATTGCTATATTCAATTGGCCCATTTGTTTTGTCAGCATAATAGCCGCTAGCCACAATACCCCATTTGCCCACGGTGGTGCCAACTTGTGCATCGGTCCGCTTATAACCCTTGTCATTCATTTGTACACTCACCTGTCCATTGGTAAAAGCTGGTGCAGTTTGCGTAATCACATTCACCGCACCGCCGATCGCTTCACTGCCATACAAAGCAGAAGAGGGACCTTTGATTACTTCAATGCTTTTAGCAGCTGGTAAATTCATTTCCAGCAATGCATTGTGATTGTACACACCTGTAGTTCGAATCGGAATGCCGTCTTCCATGTACAAAAAAAGACTTTTGGTAGTCATTGGCTGACGAATACTCATTTGGTGCTGCTCATTGCCCAGGTTCACCATAAAAACCCCGCTTACTTTATTTATCAGCTGGTCCATGCGCTGAGCCTTGGTATCTTCCATCGTTTGCTTGCTGATGGTGGTAATCGCAATCGGCGCCTCACTGCGTTTTTGTGCTGTACGATTGGCCGTTACTACCATTTCTTCCAATTTAGTGTTGTCTTTTTGTAGGGAAATATTAAAATCGGAACTGGTATAATTTATTTTTTTAGACAAGTACCCGGTATAACTTATCTCAATGGTAGTAAGCCCTTCAGGCAATGAAAAGGAACCATCTACTGCTGTCAAAAAAATCTTTTCGCCTGCTTTAATAGTGGCTCCTGCAAGCGGCTCCTTCGTTTCCGAATCGTATAGCTTTCCTTTTTTTATTTGCGCTTGCAGCGTTAGCGCAAAAAAAATAATTACTAGGGTAGAAATAATTTTATACATATTGTATTTTTTAAGTCTGCATGCGCATTTTTTCTCTGTGCAGACAAAATTGTAGAATTTAAAAACTGATATACTGCTCAATAGAGCCTCTCAAATACCTATGAATTAATCCCAACACTGTAGGTGACTGAAGCAGTAGTATCGGGATATTCTCCCTCAGTTTGCCTTTGCCAACTAGTCGAAAATAAAATCATTGCATTGTAAAAAAGCATTCGAACTGCTTTCACACAATGACTTTTTGGTAATAAAAGATGGTAAAATTTAGTAAAGAGGACTATGCCTGTTGTGGGGGACGAAATAGCGATAATGAAATATCTGTAAGCGGATGATTTTTTTCTATCGCCACTTTTTGGGCGGAAATTTCAGAAAAAATATTTTCAAAATGGTAGTTACTCGAGCTGCAGGAAAATAGTTCAATTTTATTTTCCAGTCTCCTTTCAGGCATTTGCTGTTCCTTGCTTTCGTCCGCCTGTATTTTTTTTATCATTTGACATTTGCCATTACAATGTAGGGCAGGCTTGACTTTGTTCTCGCAATTTTTGGCAAATGCCGCTGTATTGGTATAGTATTCAACCATCACCCACCCATTACTGAACGTTTGACAAACAAACGCAATCAATAAAAAAAAGCCGGCCAATTGTTTGAACATGGTGGCAAAGATAGGAGAATTTTAAATACCCGATATGACCTGAGTCATAAAATGAGGCCTTATTTTGAACGGGGGCGCAGATTTCTTATTCGCTTTTTGTATCTTCAAACTATGACAGCAAAATCCAACCAGCTCAATCTCTTTGACCTATCCATGATTGTGGTAAGCCTGGTGATTGGAATGGGTATTTTTAGAAACCCTGCTTCTGTGGCAGCCACCACTGGCAATAGCTCCATCTTTTTTTTAGTATGGATTGTAGGTGGTATCATCGCCTTGTGTGGCGCGCTAACCTTTGCAGAAATTGGCCTTCGGCTACCGGCTATGGGTGGCTATTATAAAGTTTTTGCCACCTGCTATCATCCCGCTGTAGGCTTTACGGTAAATGCATTGATACTAATCAGCAATGCCGCTTCGATGGCAATCGTTGCATTGATTGGGGCAGACTATATCAGTGATTTACTATTTAACCGCCCTTCGGGCATATTATTCAATTCAGGAATTTCTATCCTTGCGGTGCTGTTATTTTATGTAGTCAATCTTTTCGGACTAAAGACCAGCAGCCGAACACAAAATGTACTGATTGTAATAAAAATCGCATTGGTGATCTTACTGATCGCCAGCATTTTTAAGGGTGTGCTGGTAACTCCCCATGGCTACGAAAGCAACGCGCCCATTTTTACCCTCTCTGATAAATCGGCCTTCACCTTATTTTTAATTTCACTGATCCCGGTTTGTTTTGCTTATGGCGGCTATCAGCAAAGCATCAATTTTGGGGCGGAAGTAACCAATTCAAAAATATTGCCCAAAGGGATTTTTATCGGCATCACCATTGTAGTGGTACTCTATTTATTAATCAACTATGCTTATACAAAGGTGATTGGATATGATGCCATGAAAAATGCCAGTGCCATCGGATCTCTTTTATGTGAAGCCTGGTTTGGCAAAGCCGGTGGAAAAATATTTGATGTACTGATGTGTTTGAGTGTGCTGGCCTATGTAAATATTGTGCTCATGAGTAACCCCCGCGTAATGTTTGCCATGAGTGAAGACAAGGTTTTTCCCAAAATATTCTCGTACCGCAGTCCAAAAAACCAGGCACTTGTACCAGGACTTACCGTCTTTGCACTCACCGCGATCGTCATTACTTTTTTTGGTAAAGGGGTAGATAATATTTTATCCTTCACTATGTTTCTTGATAGCATCGGCATGAGCACTTCGGCAGCTGCCATTTTTATTTTGAGAAAACGAAAAGTAAATCAAGCAATGATATCCGGCACATGGAATAAGCTAACCCCGCTATTTGCCTCTTTTTTTGTATTTAGCTTTGGTATGGTAGCAGCAGGTGTAGTGATTAGGAATGTAAATGCTGCATTCATTGGAATTGGATTGCTGGCAATATTGCTGGCTATTTATTATATTTTTTACTTTAAAAAAACTGCCTGATGGATCTCTCCTACATCCTCAATGAACTGGGCGAAGACAGAGAAAATTATTTCAATGCCATTGCCCCTCCTATCATTCAAAGCAGCAATTTTGCTTTTGGTACTGTGGAAGAAATGCGCAGCGCCTTTGCCGATGAATACTCTACCTACTTATACAGCCGCGGCCTCAACCCAACAGTTGACATCCTATGCAAAAAGCTGGCCGCCCTGGATCATGCAGAAGATTGCCTGGTATTCAATAGCGGCGCTGCCGCCATCTTTGCAGCCGTGCTGGCCAATGTAAAATCCGGTGATCATATTGTATCGGTGAACAAACCCTATACCTGGGCACAAAAAATGTTCAACGAAATTTTACCCCGCTTTGGTGTAACTACTTCGTATATTGATGGCCGTGAAATCACCAATTTTGAGCGCGCCATTTTACCCAACACTACGGTGATTTATTTGGAAAGTCC
>JBIKOV010000002.1:0-52717 GCA_044357815.1 Ferruginibacter sp.
CTTAGTATAAGTGGATGCAGTAGCTCCCCAAATCCAATTCGTATTGGAAAAGACAACTGTGATTATTGTAAAATGACCATTAGCGACAAAAGATTTGGAGCAGAAATAGTAACTAAAAAGAGTAAGGTGTATAAGTTTGATGACGAGCACTGCATCATTGAATTTATCAAATCCAATAAAATTGAAAAAAAAGATATTGCGGAATTTTACTTTACTAATTTCAGCATTCCAAACCAGTTAATTAAACTAGCTGATGCCCACTTTCTTCAAAGCCCTTCCCTCAAAAGTCCTATGAATGGTAACATTGCCGCTTTCGAAAATGAAGACAGCTTGGAAAAAACATTCTCGAAAACAAATGGAAATAAAATTACTTGGGAGGAAATGCAGCAATGAAGAAATTAATTATAATAACCAGTTTCCTTTTCTCTATTACCGCTTCTGCCAAAACCATTCACGTAGGTGCTAACCGCAACTATAAAAATATTATGGCGGGCATTGCTGCAGCTACTTCAGGCGACACCGTACTCGTAGACGCAGGTCTTTACAGAGAACAAAAAATAACCATCAGTAAAATGATAGTTTTAAAAGGTATTGATTATCCTAAACTGGATGGTGAAAAAAAATTTGAAATTATCGCTATCAAGGCAAATGGTGTGATAGTGGAGGGTTTTAGGATAATGCATTCCGGCATTTCAAGCCTTGAAGATATAAGTGGCATAAAAGTATACGACTGCAATCATGTAACTATAAAAAACAATATACTTGAAGATACCTTTTTCGGAATTTACATACAAAATGGAGTCAATTGTACCATTGAAAACAACCAGCTTACCGCACAAGGTGGCGAAGAGCAGCAAAATGCCAATGGCATCCACTGTTGGAAATGCGACAGTATGCGGATCATCGGTAATAAAGTGTCGGGGCATAGAGATGGAATATATTTTGAATTTGTAAAAAACTCAATCATAATGCGCAATACAGCTGATAAAAACATTCGGTATGGATTGCATTTTATGTTTTCAAACGATGACACCTATGTAGGTAATATTTTCAGAAATAATGGATCGGGTGTATCTGTAATGTTCAGTAAGCATATCAAAATGTTTAACAATTTTTTTGAAGAGAATTGGGGAGATGCTGCTCATGGAATTTTATTGAAAGAAATATCCGATGGGTATATGAGTGGAAATTATTTTTCAAAAAACACCAGTGCCATATTTATGGAAGGGGCCAGCAGGGTTTATATGAAACACAATACATTTGAAAACAATGGATGGGCATTAAAAATACAGGCTAGTTGCATGGAAGTAGTGCTAGAAGAAAACAATTTTATAGGAAACACCTTTGATGTAGGGACCAATGGGTCACTGGTGCAAAATACATTTAACCATAATTACTGGGACAAATACGAAGGCTACGACCTCAATAAGGACAAAATTGGAGATATCCCCTACCGTCCGGTAAGCATGTATTCAATGATCGTAGAAAAATACCCCCCGGCAATGATTTTATTCAGAAGTTTTATAACTGCATTATTGGATAAAACTGAAAAAATATTACCAAGTATTACGCCCGAAAATTTAAAAGACAATGCACCATTAATGAAGAAAGCATTTTAAGATGATATCTTTTAAAGAAGTTGTCTTAATTTAAATCAACCACTATGATCATTGCAAGTAACGTGACCAAAAAATTCGGAAAATTAAAAGCATTGGACAATGTATCTACTTTCTGTAACAAGGGAGAATGCATTGCGCTCATTGGCCCCAATGGCAGTGGCAAGACCACCTTGATAAAATCAATTCTGGGTATGGTAGTTCCCGATAGTGGCTTTATCACTTTTAAGGATAAAAACATATTACACCATTGGCAATACCGGGACGAGATTGGGTATATGCCTCAAATAGGTCGGTACCCAGACAATATGACCATTGGACAAGTTTTGAGTATGATGAAAGATATTAGAAACAAAAAAAATGCTTTAGATGAGGATTTGATCCATTCGTTTTCATTACACCAGCTACTCAATAAAAGAATGAGTACATTATCGGGCGGTACCCGACAAAAAGTAAGTGCAGCACTTGCTTTTCTTTTTGACCCTACAGTGCTAATATTAGATGAGCCCACTGCCGGACTCGATCCTATAGCATCCGAAATATTAAAAGAAAAAATAATTGCAGAAAAAGAAAAAGGAAAATTAGTATTAATTACTTCCCATATTTTAAGCGAATTGGATGACCTTGTAAGCAGAATTATTTATATGCAAGACGGAAAATTGGTATTTCATAAAAGTATTGAAGCCGTTAGAGAAGACACAGGGGAAGTCAAACTTTCAAAGGCAATTGCAAGGGTAATGAGCAATCAATCAATGGTTGAATAGTGAACTTCCTCCCCAAATATAGGTAGACTACTAATGGCCGAATACTAAAACAGAAAATAAAAAAATGATTAAAATAGTAAAATACGTAATCACTGATATACTCCGAAACAAAATCGTGTTGGTATACACCCTATTTTTAATGGCTTCCGCTTTCAGTGTATTTGGGCTAGAAGATAATAGTAGTAAAGGCTTACTGAGTTTATTGAATATTATATTGATTGTAGTACCGATGGTGAGTATTGTTTTTTCAGCCATTTATGTTTACAATAGTGCAGAATTTATTGAACTACTCGTAAGCCAACCATTAAAAAGGAAATCAATCTGGCTAAGTATATTTTCTGGTTTGGCAACATCACTTTCGATTGCATTTTTAATTGGAGCAGGCATTCCAATACTAATTTACCAGGCCAATGGCATTGGATTTACAATGCTAGCAGTGGGGATATTACTGAGCATCATTTTTGTATCCATTGCTATGCTTGCCACGGTTAAAACAAGAGATAAAGCAAAAGGCATTGGGGCTGCCATTATGCTATGGTTGTACTTCTCGTTGCTCTTCGATGGTTTTGTTCTATTCCTACTGTTTCAATTTACAGACTACCCTATGGAGAAACCTATGATAGCAGTAAGTGCATTGAACCCAATTGACCTAAGTCGAATATTAATACTGCTTCAACTGGATGTATCGGCCATGATGGGATACACGGGTGCTGTTTTTAAAGATTTTTTTGGAACCTATGTAGGAATTCTATTTTCTTTGACAATATTAATTTTATGGATTGCAATACCCGTTTGGTACGCAACCCGAAAATTTAATACCAAAGATTTATAATGAATGGAGAATCCAAGATCCTCCATTCACTTATTTTCTATCATATATCTAATCATCAAAACGCCATTAAGCAGGGCGTTTATTTACTAGCAGGAGGTAATAAAACCTCATCTATTACATAAACAATGCCATTGGATGCTGGCACGGTGGCTATAATGGTGGCCTTTCCATTAACAATAAAATTACCGTCCTTTTTTGTAATGGTAATATTTCCACCATTCACCTGACCTATCACCTGCCCATCGGTAAACAAATCAGTTTTATAAACCCCTACTGAAACATGATACTGCAGAATATCGGTAAGCGCATCTTTCTTTTCTGGTTTTAATAAATCTTCTACTGTACCGGCTGGTAATTTGGCAAAAGCCGCATTGGTAGGAGCAAAAACAGTAAAGGGACCAGCGTTACTCAAAACATCCACCAACCCTGCAGCCTGAACAGCAGTTACCAATGTGCTATGGTCCTTACTTCCAATTGCCACTTGCACCGCATTTTTTTGAGATTGGTCATCTACTACGGCCGATTGCCCTGCCTTGATTTCAACTGGATCGTTTGCTGTAGTTGAACTCTGTTGAGTACTGCTGTTGCAGCTTACTAAAACAAAAAAGATAATAACCATGGAGGCTGATAAAATCCTTTGCATAAGTTTAAAGTTTTAATTGTAAAATATTTATACAATTTATTCACTTATTCATTTTTATTTTATGACCTTAATCACATTGTAAATTTTTATTTAAAATCATTCGAAATTTGAAATTTCACCAGAAGATTGCTCAAATTGATTGTATGACCTAAGTCAGGTGAAATATCGGAGATATAGAAATAGATTCGTTTCAAAACACCTTGCTTTAATAGCTAATAACTTCCATGCAAGCATAAAAAATGGGTAAGCGCTGCTTACCCATTTTTATAATCCTATTGAACTCGATTTGAATTTATTTCACCTGAAGACTAGAACTTCTAATACAAAATCCTCACCTTAATAGTTGCCTTTACTTTTTTCAACAATTCCATTGCATTTTTACTGAGTCCTTTATCTACATCCAGCACCACGTATCCTATTGCATCATTGGTCTTAAGATATTGTCCAAGTATATTAATCCTATTTTTAGACAGGGTAGTATTGATCTCACTTAGCACACCCGGAACATTGTTGTGTATATGCAGTATCCGGTGAGTTCCTTCCTGAGGCGGCAAACTCAGCGCAGGTATGGTATGGGAACCATAGCTGATGCCTTTTTCGAGGTAACTGAATAATTTGGCGCTCACATCATCACCAATATTATGCTGAGCCTCCTGGGTGCTTCCCCCAATATGAGGAGACAATAACACATTGCTTAAACCCTGTAATGGAGACGTGAATTTATCTCCATTTTTTTCGGGCTCCCATGGAAAAACATCAATGGCGGCGCCTCCCAAATGGCCATCTGACAAGGATTTTGCCAATGCATCAATGTCTACCACTTCTCCCCTAGCGTAGTTAATCAAAATGCTTCCTTGCTTAAAGCTTTTTAGTAGGCTTTTATTAATCAAGTTTTTAGTAGATACCAATTCAGGTACATGCAGTGATATAATATCTGCTTTACTTACTAACTCCTTTAGCGTTTTGATATTAATTGCATTGCCCAAAGGAAGTTTTGTTTCCGTATCATAATACATCACTTTCATTCCCAATCCTTCGGCCAGCACACTCAACTGGCTGCCTATATTGCCATAGCCAATAATACCCAGTATTTTTCCACGAAGTTCATAACTACCTGCAGCATCTTTGAGCCATATACCCTCATGAGCTGCCTTGTTTTTGTCCAATACTTTTCGAATAAGTATGATAGAGGCTCCAATTACCAATTCAGCCACGCTTCTTGTATTGCTATAGGGAGCATTAAAAACGGCTATCCCATGTTTGGTAGCAGCTTTTAGATCTACCTGGTTAACCCCAATGCAAAAACAGCCGATAGCCTGTAATTTTTCTGCAGCAGCCAGCACTTTGGCAGTAAGTTGGGTTTTACTCCTGATTCCAACTAGGTGAACATTTTTAATTTCTTTAATCAGTTGATCCTCACTTAAAGCCCCATTCAATTTCTTAACATTCACGTATCCTGCAGCATTAAAATACTTGACCGCCACATCACTTATGTTTTCTAAAAATAAAATATTGATTTTCTCTTTAGGATAACTGGTTATTTTTTTGTCTACCATGATTATAACTCCTTATTTTGCACAAATATATTCTATATAAGCCTTAATATAATTATGAACCCATTTTTTTGTTCCTTACTAAATACTCAATCCTTCCACTCTAGGTACAAGCTTGTCTTAACAAGATATATCATTATTTTTATATCTATTGTCCTAGTGGCCTGCAACATCCCCACGAAAAAAGAGCAAGGACCAACCAAAACCCAAATTGAATTGCCCAATCCTGGATCCCTGAGCAAGTTGGAGGGCGAACGGCTGCGCAATGCTTGTGAAACTTGGTACCTATCGGTTTTAAAGTCAAAGGGATTTAACGGAGGAATAGTGGTAGCAAAAAAAGGAAATATTATTTTTGAGGCATACAATGGTAGTAGTCGCCTGAATGGATTAGACCCAATGAATGACAGTTCTTCACTTCACATCGCCTCTGTTTCCAAAACTTTTACTGCAATGGCTATTTTAAAACTTTGGCAAGATGGCAAATTGAATATTGATGATGAGTTTAATAAATATTTCCCTTCTTTTAATTACCCTGGTGTTACCATTCGCACTTTATTAAATCACCGAAGTGGGCTGCCCAATTATGTTCATTTTATGGAAAATATGGGATGGAATAAAAGAAAAAAAATTTCCAATGAGGAAGTGCTTAGTTTTTTAATCACTAGAAAAAAAAATCTTCAAAATATAGGTAAACCCAACAAAGGATTTACCTACTGTAATACCAATTTTGCATTATTAGCGCTATTGATTGAAAAAGTAAGTGGAGAAAAATATGGCAGTTTTTTGCAGGAGACATTTTTTGCGCCACTACAAATGAAACACACATTTGTATATAATAACAGTAGGGATTCGGGCAAGGTTACAATGAGTTACGATTACAGAGGCAAACTAATACCACTTAATTTTTTGGATTGTGTATATGGAGATAAGAATATCTATAGTACCCCGCGCGATTTGCTTTTATGGGATAGAGCATTAACCGGCGGTAGCTTATTTACCCAAAAAACACTGAAAGAAGCATATACACCCTATAGTAATGAAAAGCCGGGGGTCCGAAATTATGGACTAGGATGGAGAATGAATAACTTCCCTTCCGGAAAAAAAATGATCTATCACAATGGATGGTGGCATGGCAATAATGCAGCATTCATTCGTTTGCTAGAGGATTCTGCTACTATTGTGGTATTGGGCAATAAATATAACCGGGGTATTTATCATGCAAAAGACCTAGCCAATTTATTTGGTAATTATTTTGGAACAGGTGAAGAGGAAGAAATGGAGGCGGAAAAATCAACTACCCCGGAGATAAATATTTTACCTACAAAGATTTCAAACAAAAAAATTCTACCCAAAAAAAAAGGCAATATAAAAAAAGCTAGCACATCGAAAAAAAAATCTAAAAAAACAAGAAGATCAAGGAAATAAAAAACTGCCTTTTTTTACAATTGCAATTACTCATAGGTAATTAATTGAAAATACATACTACGCAAAAAACATATAACACAAGGCTATTGAAGTTATGATTCCTACCAAATCGGCCAGCAACATGGCTCCTACCGCATAGCGAGTTTCCTTAATCGATACCGCTCCAAAATAAACTGCGATTACATAAAAAGTGGTGTCGGAAGATCCTTGCAAAATACAGGATAGGCGGCCAGCAAATGAATCAGGGCCAAAGGTTTTCATACTATCTACCATCATACCCCTGGCACCTCCACCACTGAAAGGTTTGATCAAAGCTGTAGGTAGTCCATCTACAAAACGGGTATCTACTCCGATAAGTGAAACCATGCTTTTAATTGCATCAACTACAAAATCAAAACTACCGCTAGTTCGCAACATACTGATAGCAACCAGCATGCCAACCAAATAAGGAATGATCCGGATGGCTGTTTCAAACCCACCCTTTGCTCCTTCCACAAATGCATCAAACACGGAGATCTTTTTATACAATGCCCCAGCGATAATCAACAGAAAAATAAGCAAAATCAAGCCGCTACTCAATGAGCCTGAAAATAACTGGATAGCCTCTGCACTCAAAGACCGAATATAAACTACCAATAGGGCGATAACAGATGAAATACCCAACACCCAAGCAATAATGACCGGTTGAAATAATTTTATCTTTTGTTTAAATCCTACAATGGTCATAGCTGCAATGGTAGCAATAAAAGTAGCTATCATGCAAGGGATAAAAATATCCATGGGATTGGCTGCCTTTGCAGCAGAGCGCAAAGCAATGATGCTAACAGGAATTAAAGTGAGTCCGGATGCATGTAGGCATAAAAACATTATCTGGGAATTGGAAGCAACTGATTTGTTGGGGTTAATTTCCTGTAAGCTTTCCATTGCTTTGATTCCAAAAGGGGTGGCCGCATTGTCTAACCCGAGTAAATTGGCCGAAAAATTCATTAGCATATGCCCCATTGCAGGATGCCCTTTGGGAATATCAGGGAATATTTTTGAAAAGAAGGGTCCAATCATTGTCGATAAAAACCTTATGCCGCCTGCCATTTCAGCAATGGATAGAAAGCCCATAAACAATGCTAAGAAGCCGATTAATTTCAAACACAATGTCACCGCCGTCTGACAGGTTTCTAAAATTCCATCTGAAGTCTGGATGCGATAAGTCATTTGCTGATCCACTCCAATATTGATTACCTTTTCGTCATTACTAAACGGCGAGTCGGCCTGCCTGATTTTTTCTGTTCCTTTCATTGCCTCAGCAATCGATACGGTTTTAATTTTTATAGTATCGCCTGATTTCCCAGTTACCATATTTGAAAAAATGGCTTTATGGGAAACTGAAAAAACTGCCAACAGGCCTGCTGTAATGATTGCAATTATTACAAATGCCGACCAAATTCGACTAAGTGTCATAGTAATGATTTATGAAATGAATATTGAAAATTAAGTATTAAATGTCAAAATACAGTTTTCGCTTTAATATCTACCCTCAATCCAAATACCCAATCTTCAAATTAACCCATTACCTTTGCACTCGTTTAAGAATCAAAAAAGCATTTCAACAATGGCATTACAAGCAGGCATCGTAGGATTACCCAATGTGGGAAAATCAACTTTATTCAATGCAGTTAGCAGTAGCGCTAAGGCGCAGGCTAGCAATTACCGGTTTTGTACCATTGAACCCAATACGGGCTTGGTAAATGTTCCTGATCCTAGGATGGATAAGTTGGAAGAACTTGTACAACCTATCCGCACAGTTCCAACCCAAATAGAAATTGTAGATATCGCTGGTCTGGTTCGGGGAGCTAGCAAAGGCGAAGGGCTAGGAAATAAATTTTTAGCCAATATCCGTGAAGTGGATGCCATAATTCATGTAATCCGTTGCTTCGAAGATGAAAATATTTTAAGGGAAGAAGGTGCTATCAATCCTATCAGTGATAAAGAGATTATTGAGACTGAATTACAATTGAAGGACTTGGATAGTGTGGAAAGGAAATTATCGCGTATGGAAAAAATGTTGAAGACCGGTGATGCCAAGATGAAATTAGAATATGATGTACTGCTTCAATGTAAGGAACAGCTAAATAAAGGAAAAAGTATACTTTCCATGGACTTGAGCAAAGAGGAAAAGGCAGCCATCGCCGAAAATTTTTTACTGAGCGAAAAGCCCGTTTTATATGTAGCCAATGTAGATGAAGCGTCTATGCATACCGGTAATAAATATTCGGATGCGTTGATAGAAGCCGTTAAAAATGAGGGTGCGCAGGTAATCATAATGACCAATGCCATTGAAGCCCAGATCGCAGAGTTTGACAACCCGGATGATAAGGCTATGTTTATGGAAGAATATAAGATGACAGAACCAGCGCTCGATCGCTTGATTCACTCTACTTATAAATTGCTCAACCTATCTACCTATTTCACTGCAGGTGTTCAGGAGGTAAGAGCCTGGACTATCCACCAAGGATGGAAAGCACCTCAAGCTGCCAGTGTGATTCACACCGATTTTGAAAAAGGATTTATCAAGGCTGAAGTAATTTCATACGAAGATTTTATCACCTACAAATCAGAAGCCGCTTGCCGCGAAAATGGTCGCCTAAGAATTGAAGGAAAGGAATATGTAGTGCATGATGGAGATGTAATGCATTTTAGATTCAATGTATAAATAACAAATCCGATTATTTGCCCCAACAATAATTTAAATAGCGGACTTATCCGACCTATAACCTATACTTGCATCCATTCAGAAAATGAATGGCTAAATTTCAATAAACTCCTTCTCTGCCCTACAATGAAGGTGAATCCTAACACCTTACCTTAAATCTGGAAACTGTATTGATAATACATATAGTTTATAAATATATTACGGCTGCCAAAAATTGTTAATTTTAATGCAGTTTCACTTCATTTATATAACTTTAAGCATTATCGACAAAACCTTTTATTTACATTAATTTCCACTAAACCATGAATCGCTCCACTGCTTGCTTCAAGGCCGTTGTAATTTTTACCAGCCTTCTATTTATTTTTTCTTCCTGTTCAAAACGTTCCGGTGATCCAAGAGTATTGGTTTTCACTAAAACAACTGGTTACCACCATGAATCAATTGTTGCTGGAATTACTGCCATTGAGAAGTTGGGAAATCAACAACACTTTCAAGTAGATACCACTACTAATGCAAACTGGTTTACAGAAGATAGCCTTCAAAAATATGCCGCAGTAGTTTTTTTAAGTACTACTGGAGACGTGTTGGATCATTATCAGGAAGCCGAATTCGAGCGCTATATCCAAGCAGGTGGTGGATTTATGGGAATTCATGCGGCAGCCGACTGTGAATATGATTGGGGTTGGTACGGCCGACTGGTGGGCGGATATTTCACGAGCCATCCGGGAATCACAGACAGTTTCAAAAACATTCAACCTGGGGTTTTAAACATTGTAGATGGCCAGCATATTTCAACCAAGCATCTTTCCAAACAATGGAATCGAACAGATGAGTTTTATAGTTTTAAGAAATTAAATAAAGAAGTTAAAGTATTAATCACCGTAGATGAAAAATCATACCAGGGCGGCAAAAATGGAGAATACCATCCGATGGCCTGGTACCATGAATATGATGGAGGTAGGGCATTTTATACCAACCTAGGTCATACCAAAGAAAGTTTTTCTGAAGCAGCTTATCTTACTCATATCTTGGGAGGAATTCAATATGCTATTGGTGACAATAACAAACTGAACTATTCAAAAGCAACCACAGTAAGGGTTCCAGATGAAAACCGTTTTAATAGAATAAGAATGGTAAACGGGCAATTTTACGAACCCATGGAAATGACCATATTGCCAAACCTGGATATTTTGGTTGCGCAGCGTAGAGGTGAAATCATGTTGTACAAACAAGGGGACTCCATCATTAAGCAAATTGGTTTTTTAAACGTTTATTATAAAACTAATAATGGGGCCAATGCTGAAGAAGGTTTATTAGGAATTAAAATAGATCCTGATTTTAAAAATAACCATTATGTTTTTGTTTTCTACAGTCCTGCAGATACTTCTGTCAATAGGCTTTCGCGTTTCACCTTTACCAATGACAAAATCGACCTTTCCTCAGAAAAGATAGTGTTGCAATTGTACTCACAGCGAGAAATTTGCTGTCACACTGGAGGGTCGATTGCCTTTGACAAAGATGGCTTGCTTTGTGTTTCTACGGGAGATAATTCAACTCCATTCGACGAACCTAAGCAACCCTTTGTTAATCACGGCTATGCTCCATTAGACGACCGCCCTAGCCACGAACAATATGATGCTAGGCGAAGTTCTGGCAATGCCAATGACCTTCGAGGTAAAATTTTACGCATCCGTGTGAAAGCCGATGGGAGTTATGAAATTCCCGAAGGAAACCTTTATCCAAAAGGAACTGCCGGCACCCGCCCCGAAATATATGTCCAAGGCAACCGCAATCCTTTCCGCATTTCCATAGATCAAAAAAATAATTTCTTGTACTGGGGAGAAGTTGGTCCAGATGCTGGCAATGATAGTTTTGACCTACGTGGACCCAGAGGATATGATGAGGTGAACCAGGCAAGAAAAGCCGGTTTCTTTGGATGGCCTCTTTTTGTAGGAAATAACTATCCCTATCATTTGTATAATTATAGTAATGGTAAATCAGGTGAGTTATTTGACCCTGCAAAACCCGTCAATACATCGCTCAACAATACAGGTATAAAATTATTACCCCCAGCCCAACCTGCATTTATCTGGTATCCTTATGCAAATTCAAAGGATTTTCCTCAAGCAGGAACTGGTGGCCGAAATGCAATGGCAGGCCCCGTCTATTATACAGACATGTTTCCTGAAGAAACCCGGCTACCTGATTATTATAATAAAAAACTCTTTATGTATGATTGGATACGTGGCTGGATAAAAGTGGTTACTATGCAACCAAATGGCGACTTTGATAAGATGGAACCATTTATGGAAAATTCAAAATTCAAATCAGTGATTGATATGGAAGTAGGCCCCGATGGAAAATTGTACCTACTCGAATATGGAGAAGGCTGGTTTGAAAAAAATAAGGATGCAGGTCTTTCTAGGATCGACTTCAATGCTGGAAATCGGACCCCAAAGATCAATTCATTTACCTTAGATCAAACTTCAGGCAGCCTTCCTTTTACAGTACAGGCATCCGCAGTAGCAACCGATCCTGAAAATGACCAAATACATTACGTGTGGAATCTGGGAAATGGAATTACAAAAGAAACTACCGAACCCTCCTTAAAATACACCTATAATAAATTGGGTGACTACTCAATCTCAGTTTCAGTAAGTGATAATAAGGGCGCTAGCGCTAAAAGTAAAGAGATCGCTGTATATGCAGGAAATAAAGCCCCGATAGTAAATTTTGTAATTAACGGCAATCAAACTTTCTACTTTTTAAATAAGCCGGTTAGCTATAGCTTACAAATTGAAGACAAAGAAGATCCTACCGCTATACAAAGGGTTGAAAATATTTTTATCTCAGCAGATTATATTGAAGGAACAGACAAAGCTTCAGCTTCTCTAGGACACCAGGTAATGACGGAGTCGATGGTTGGAAAAAGCCTTATCGAATCCAACGATTGTAAGTCATGCCACAAACAAGCCGAAAAATCAATAGGTCCCTCCTTTTTAAACGTAGCTATGCGGTACCAAAAGGATCCCGGTGCAGCAGCGAATTTGGCTAATAAAATAATCAAAGGTGGCTCCGGAGTTTGGGGCGAAGTAGCAATGGCCGCTCATCCCAATTTAAAAGAAGCAGAAGCAAAGCAGATCGTTGCATGGATACAAACATTGGCTGGGAATAAACAAATTAAAAAATCATTGGCCATCAGTGGATCGATCAATGCTACACAAGGCAAACCTTCCAAACAAAATGGGATGCTGGTGCTTTCGGCTACTTATATCGACAAAGCTGCACCAGGACTTAAATCCTTATCTGCAATAGGTTCGGTAGCCCTTAAAAATCCATTACTGGATTTTACCGACGCCAATAACTTATCCAACTTCACCTCTACTACAATTGACGACAATTTTTTATTGATTGTTCCAAAAGTTAAGGGATCCTTCAGTCTGGATAATATTGACCTCAGCGGTATTACGGCAGCTGATCTCACTGCAGCTTGGGAAAAAGTACCCACTAGTAGCTATCATTTTGAAATACATGTAGACTCACCAGATGGTAAAAAAATAGGTGAAGCTTCCTTAGACCCTGGAAAATACACCGCCAAAAAAATGCCAGAGGGCAAAGGCGTAAGTACTAGTTTACATTTTAATCTTCTGCCAATTTCCGGAAAATCGCATAACTTATATATTGTGAGTAAATCCGATCTTTCAGCAGAAACGAATACCCTAGTGTTATCAACAATTTTATTTTCATCAAAATGATATATAATTAAATATTAACCCATCAGTTAATAGCCAGTATGTTAAAAGTATCTAATTCCCCTGGTTAATGTTTTTCATTCCCTATCATTGACTATATTTGCTTCCCGTTGCCGCATGCATAATTCGGCAACGGGATTTTTTTATTTTTAAGTAAAATGAATCGCTGCTTAATATATAATACACCAAATTAAGAACGTTAAAAACAGCCTTTATACTATCTTTTATCTTACTACCCCATCCCATTGAAGTAACCAACGAATATAATAAGTGGAGACAAAATTTGTCAACCACCCAATAAATATGATTTTATCTGAAGAAACGAAAAAAAAAAACGATGAAAAAAATATTCTTATTTCTACTTAGTGCAACCTTTACCTTCTCTTCTTTTTGTCAACAGCAGGTGAAAATTTCAGGAAAAATTACCGATGCCTCTTCGCGGGGAATAGGTGGTGCAAGTGTTCGACTATTAAACACTTCAACTGGTGCAGTTACAGATCAAAATGGATTTTTTACGCTTCCAAATGTAGACCCAGGTTCACTTACGCTTAAAGTTTCTGCCAACGGCTATGCAGATGTTAGCCGAACATTGAATACTTCATCAGCCAACATGCCACTGAGTATCCAATTGCAACTATCGCCTAAAATGCTGGACCAAGTAATAGTTACCGCTCAAAAAACAGAAGAGCTTTTACAAGAAGTCCCTAGCAGTATTACAGCCATCTCTGCACGTCAAGTGGAAGAATACCAATTGTGGAACAGTAAGGATCTTTCAGCAATCGTACCAAATTTATACACTGCTGATCCCGGAGACAGAAGAAATGTTTCCTCCTTAAGGGGCATTGCCACCACTTCGTACGATCCGGCAGTAGCTACATACATTGATGGAGTCAACCAATTTAGTCTCGATACTTATATTGCCCAATTATTTGATGTAGAGCGCATTGAAATTCTACGTGGTGCACAAGGCACCTTGTATGGAAGAAATGCAACTGCAGGCGTTATCAATATCATTACTCGACAACCGGGCAATAAGGCCAGTGGATTTGCTGACATCACCAATGGTAATGCCGGTTTGAAGCGGTACTCCGCCGGATTTCGTGCACCGCTTATTAAAAACAAATTGTATGTTGGAATGGCCGCACTCTATGACAAATCGAATGGCTTCTATACCAACCAATACAATAATACACCCTTTGATAAACAGAATAGCTTTACTGGAAATTATTATGTAAAGTACCTTCCTACAGACAAGTGGGCGATCACATTAAATGTAAAACACAATAATAACCGCAATAAGGGTGCCTTTCCGCTGGTATCCGGCATCGAAGATGCACTGAAGAATCCATTTCAACTTAGCCAGAATGCGGTATCCAACATGAAAGATAATATTTTCAACACCTCTTTGTCTGCTAATCACTTTGGAAAAAAAGTTAGCTTCAGCTCACAAACTGCCTATCAATCCAATTACCGTTTTTACGATAATCCGATGGATGCAGATTTTTCTCCGATTGATGGCATTACCCTCATCAACAATTATGGAAAAGACTGGAATAAAGTAAAAGTAATAACGCAGGAATTTAAATTTTCTTCTCCAGCCGCTTCAACTACTGCATTCAAATGGACAGCAGGTGCCTACTTTTTTCACCAAGATAACCCTACCAAGCAAGCCATTCACTTTGGAGAAGATGCAGCGATGGTAGGATCTCCAGACAAAAATTTCTCGCTGATTAATAGTGCCAAAGCTATCAGCAATGGAATGGCGGTATTTGCGCAAGGAACCTATACACTAACAAGTAAATTGAATTTGACAGCAGGCATTCGCTATGATCGGGAAAAAAAGGAACAATCCATTCTTGGACAATACCAAATGGATCCAAACCCAACTCCAATATTTGACTTTCGGTCAGATACTTCTGCCAGTGCGGTTTTTCACTCTGTATCACCCAAACTATCGGCAAGCTATGCTATGTGCAATAATAATTTATTATTCGCCAATTATAGCAAGGGCTTCCGTGCAGGTGGTCTAACTCCCCTATCATCTGATCCTTCGCAGCCGGCCTTATTTGCTTATCAGCCCGAATACAGTAATAATTATGAAATAGGCATAAAAAACAATTTTTTAAATAACCGATTACTAGTGAACATCACTGCATTTTATTCAGCAGTAAATGATGCGCAGGTACCTACGCTAGTTTTGCCTGACGCCGTTACCATTACCAAAAATACGGGCAAGTTGACCAGCAAAGGAATAGAACTAGAAGCGCGTGCACTATTGAATGGCTTTCAGGTGGACTACAATTTTGGTTATACCGATGCTAGTTTTAAAAATCTTAAACTAGCTCAATACGGAGCGGAAGCCGACCTTACAGGAAAAAAACAACTTTTCACTCCAGATGTAACTTCTATGATGGCTGCTCAATACGGCTGTACGCTTTCACAGAAACATCTTTTAAAAATAACCTTTAGAGGGGAATGGAAATATATAGGAAAACAATTTTTTGATTTAGCTAATACGGTTTCACAACAATCTTACAACTTACTTAATTCAAGTATTGTCATCAGTGCTCCGGGATGGTCACTAAAATTTTGGGGACGTAATCTTACCAATAAAAATTATGTTAGTTACGGATATGATTTTGGTGCTGTTAGGCTAGGTAATCCTAAAACCTATGGTATTACGCTGGGGGTAAAATTATAGGATTCAAAAAAAGATGTCATCTCCTTATTAAGAGATGACATCTTTTTTTCTATAGACTCTTACATATTTTCTATAACCATTGCTGAAGCCCCACCGCCGCCATTGCAGATACCAGCTGCTCCATAACGGGCATTGTTTTGCTTCAACACGTTGATAAGGGTTACTATTATTCTTGCCCCACTACAACCCAATGGATGTCCTAATGCTACTGCTCCCCCATTTACGTTTACTGTTGCTGGATCTAGTTTCATCCGCCTACTGTTTTCAATCCCTACCACTGCAAAAGCTTCATTTAGCTCCCAATAACTTATATCTTCCATTTTTAATCCCGCTTTTTTCACCGCTTTAGGAACCGCCAAAGATGGGGAAGTAGTAAACATTTCAGGTGCCTGTTCTGAATCGGCATAACCTAAAATTCGGGCAATAGGTTTCAGGCCCAACTCATCCGCTTTTGCTTTACTCATTAGCAACAATGCCGCTGCTCCATCATTCATAGTAGAAGCGTTGGCAGCAGTAACGGTTCCGTCTTTTATAAAAGCACCTTTCAGAAAAGGAATCTTATCAAATATAACATTGAACGGTTCTTCATCCTTACCAAATACCACTGTTGATCCATTTCGCTGGGGCACTATAACTGGAATGATCTCCTTTTCAAATTTCCCTTCGTTTACTGCTACCTGAGCACGCCGGTAACTTTCTATAGCAAAGGCATCTTGCTCCTGCCGAGTAATTCCACAGTTACTAGCGCAAAGTTCAGCTGCATTACCCATCGCTTTTCCATCATACACATCCGTTAGTCCATCTTTCACTAGTCCATCTATCATTTGCGTATTACCGTACTTGTTACCCCAGCGTAGGGTATCTGCATAAAAAGGTACATTGCTCATACTTTCCATACCGCCAGCAATTACAATAGCCGAATCTCCCAGTAGAATACTTTGTGCAGCCAATGAGATGGATTTCATACCGCTGGCACATACCTTATTGATGGTAGTACAATTCACATGATCAGGCAAGCCGGCAAACTTGGCTGCCTGTCGGGCAGGTGCCTGACCTAAATTGGCTTGAATCACCGATCCCATCAACACATCCGTTACCAGCGCTGGATCAATACCCGAACTTTCAATCAAACCCTTAATGGCAAGGGATCCTAACTGGGTGGCAGTGAAATTTTTTAAGGCACCTCCAAAACTTCCAATAGGAGTTCTTAGAGCTGCAATAATATATATATCTGTCATGTGCTGGTGGATTTAACTGGTTTGAATGAATCGATCCAAACCAATGAACAAAAATGTCGAAATAATGATTTTCAAAACTATCTCCGAACTTTCTTTTTAAGATAGTAAAGATAACCTTAATACAACCAAAATACCAGTTGGAAGCTGGCACCAAAATTTGGCAAAATATCATAACATTTGAAACTAGTGCTGATTTTAAGCCCGCCGAAATTATTATGCTCACCATCTCATTCAACCACTTATATAATTTTACTACAAAATTAATTTTCAAACTGTAATTTTGGAAAATGCGCAAATCGCTCAACATACTTCAGAATTCAATACGACTTACCTTTCAAGAACTAAGGGTAAACAAATTGCGTACCGCCCTTAGCCTTACGGGTGTAGCTTTTGGCATCTTTTGTATTATAGGTGTACTGGCAACTGTGAACAGTTTGGAACGCAATATCCAAAATGAAGTAAATAGTCTGGGCAGCAATACCATTTATATTGATAAATGGGAATATAGCGGAGGGCCTGACAAGCCATTCTGGAAATTTAGGGCTCGGCCAGTAATGAAATACGAGGAAATGAGTCTGATCAAAGAACGCTCCGAGCTGCTGGATGACATTAGTTTTTTAATTCGGGCAAGTGGCAATATCTCACACAATGACGATATCATTCAAAATGCCTCCGTATACGGAATTGTTGAAGCTCAAATAAACATACAACCCATTTCATTTTATCAAGGTCGCTATATCTCTGCTGCTGAATTTAACAGTGGATCTGCTGTTGCGCTGATTGGGTATGACAATGCTGAAAAATTATTTGGCTCTGCCGACAGAGCGCTAGGGAATTACTTAGAGATTAAAGGAAAAAAAGTAAATATCATTGGTATCTTAAAAAAAGAGGGAAAGAATTTTATCGGTTGGGATTATGATAATTGTATCATGCTACCTTACAAGTTTTGCAAACAAATTGTAAAAGTAGAAAATGCCAACCCAGTCCTTATTGCAAAGGGAAAAGACAAGATAACGCCTACTGCACTGATGGATGAGCTGAAAGGAATTATGCGACAGATACGCCGACTCAGCCCTACCCAGGAGGATAATTTTTCACTCAACAGCGTGGAAGCTTTTAGCAAGGCCATCACTGGCTTATTTGGAACCGTTAATATTGTGGGTGGACTGATAGGGATAATTAGCTTAATCGTAGGGATGTTTGGAATTGCCAATATTATGTTTGTAACGGTGAAAGAAAGAACGAGTGTGATTGGACTAAAAAAAGCAATTGGTGCAAAAAAAGGTAGTATCTTATTTGAATTTTTATTAGAAGCCACCATACTCTGTTTGATGGGTGGAGCAATCGGTTTGACAATGGTTTATATACTCACATTGATACTTTCGGGACCACTTGACTTTCCGGTATATGTTTCACTTCCTTTATTAATTAGTACGGTCATTATTTGTCTAGTGGTAGGTATTTTGGCAGGAATATTCCCTGCATCTAGGGCAGCTAAAATGGATCCCGTAGAGGCAATCAGGAGTAAATAATAAATTCCTAAATAATTTTTGGGATTGTATATTTCATAGTTTATTACTAGCGAACAGCAAGATTATTGTTAAAAAAAAATCCATTCCGTTATTTTTGTACCATGGAGAATCAATCCAACAAGGGTCATAAAGAAATTTCCCGGAAGGCTGTTCATTCAGGCGATCTGATCATTTTAGCGATTGAATCCTCCTGTGATGACACTGCTGCGGCCATTTGCAAAAATGGGAAAATACTTTCCAACATTATTGCCAACCAGGCGGTGCATGAAAAATACGGCGGAGTAGTACCCGAGCTGGCTAGTAGGGCTCATTTACAAAATATCGTACCCGTAGTTACCGAGGCAGTACGATTTGCTGACTGTAAACTATCATCCATAGATGCCATTGCCTTTACCCAGTCACCGGGCTTAATAGGATCATTACTAGTAGGTGCCCAGTTTGCTAAATCACTGGCCCTTTCGCTGGATAAGCCACTGATAGCAGTTCATCATATGCAAGCGCATGTCCTCGCCAATTTAATTGCAGATGACAAACCCGCTTTCCCTTTTTTATGCCTCACAGTTAGTGGCGGTCATACACAAATAGTATTATGTAAGTCTGCAACTCAAATGAAAGTGATTGGTGAAACCATTGATGATGCAGCAGGTGAAGCATTTGACAAAACGGCCAAACTTTTGGGACTACCCTACCCTGGTGGCCCACTGGTAGACAAATATGCAAGAGAGGGAAATCCAAATCGATTTCAGTTTCCAGAACCAAAAATACCCGAATTAAATTTCAGTTTTAGCGGATTAAAAACATCCATCTTGTATTTTTTAAAGAATGCCGGTACCAGCAATGTTTTCAAAGAAGAATTTACAGCCTCTGAAGAAAATAGAAAGCAATTCATCGAAGAAAATCTGGCTGACATCTGTGCATCCGTTCAACACAGAATTGTATCTATTTTGATTAATAAGTTAAAGAAAGCGGCGAAAGAATATAACATTCATCAAATTTGCATAGCCGGTGGCGTTAGTGCCAATAGTGGGTTGCGCAAGGCACTAAAAGAAACTGGTGAAAAAATGGGCTGGCAAACTTACATCCCTGCCTTTGAATATTGCACCGACAATGCGGCGATGATTGCCATTACCGCCCATTTTAAATATTTGGAAAATGATTTTTCAGATTTAAGCATCAGCCCTTCTCCCAGAGCAGTCTGGGCGTAAAAAAAGGACTTTTTTTCAGTTGTAAGTTGTTATTTCAGTCCAGCAAGAAAGCAGTAACCTATTTAAAAACTAACAGTTATCAATTATCAGTTATTAATTATCAGTTATCCATTATCAATTATCCGTTTTCAGTTATCAGTTATCAGTTAATCCATTCAATTGTCAAACTCCTACTTTCAATTCAAGCAATTTACTATCGATCAGGAAAAATGTGCCATGAAGGTTTGTACGGATGCATGTCTATTTGGAGCGGCAGTGGCTGATAAAATATACAGGGAACAAAACAAAGTATCCAACCTACTGGATATTGGAGCAGGCACTGGATTATTAAGTCTACTGGTAGCCCAAAAAACTACTGCTACCATTGATTCTGTGGAAATAGACGAAGCTGCCTCTCAGCAGGCAAGGCAAAATTTTGACAACGCTCCCTGGGGCGAAAGATTGAATATTTTGAACATCGATGTGATGGATTATATTTCAGAAAAAAAATACGATTGCATTATTTCCAATCCTCCGTTTTATGAAGGCGACCTAAAATCTGATAACACAAAAAAAAATGCAGCCAAACATGATACTGCTTTAACATTAGAGCAACTGCTAGGCGTAATCGATCAGCATTTAGCTCCAAAGGGATATTTCGCTATTCTGCTCCCTTATCAAAGAGTAGATTATTTTATTACAATAGCAGCCGCAGCCAATTACTCCCTTCAAGAACAACTATTGATAAGACATACTGAATCACACCAATTCTTTAGAGGAATTTTATTTTTCAGTCTTGCAGCAACCAAAACCATTACCCACCAACTTTCCATTAAAGACCCCACAGGCAACTACAGTCCAGAATTTAAGCATTTACTAAAGGATTATTATTTGCAACTTTGATCTAAATTCAAAGGAACGCATAGGAAAATTTTCGACTTCAATGGCAAGTGTAAGCTATGAGCAGGTATCTTTGTAATATGAATTATTTTGACATTTTTGGGATTCCGATTACGCTAAAGGTGGATAAATCCATATTGGCCAAAAAGTATTTTGAATTGCAAAGGGAATTCCACCCGGATTTTTACACCCAATCCGATGAATCCGAACAGCAAGCGGCACTTGAGCAATCTGCTCAAATCAACAAGGGTTTGAAGGTATTACAACAGCAGGATGCCACCATCCAATATGTGTTGCAATTGAGGGGATTGGTTTCAGAAGAAGAAAAATACAGCTTGCCACCTGATTTTTTAATGGAAATGATGGAACTCAATGAAAAGTTGGAGGAGGAAGATGCACAATCCCTTAAAAAGGAGCTGTCGCAATTCGAAGACAGCCTATTCGAACAGGTAAAAGACATTATCGAAAACTACCATAATGAAAGCATTTCAACTGAAAAATTGGAAAAATTGAAAGAATATTACTTTAAGAAAAAATACTTGCAGCGTATTTTGGACAGGATAGCTGATTAATGTAATATTGCACTCCGTTAGAAGTTACATCAAAAGTGATGGTAACCTAACAGATAAGTTGCCCATGTGGCGGAATTGGTAGACGCAGCAGACTCAAAATCTGCCATTCGCAAGGGTGTGAAGGTTCGATTCCTTTCGTGGGCACTCAGCCGGCTTTTTAAGCCGGTTTTTTTATGCGTATAAACGAGCCATCAGTAAGTGTTTCAGCAATTTCTTTTTTTCCATTTCATTACATTATGACACTTTTTCTCAATTTTTGTTACTGGGCTGTTACTCGGGTAACAATTATTTCAATATAATTACAACTAGTAAAAAATCTAAATAGCTAATTCTACAGGATCTCTAGCTGCAAGTATGAAATATTTCACAAAAACATAAAAATAATATATATATAAATATAATAATACAGCTAATTATATTATATTTAATAAATATATGTCGATAGTAAATAAACTTACAGGAAAATCAATTATTTCGAATACAATTTCAGGGGTTGCTGCCAATGTACTTCAAAATATATTTTTAGGTGTTTTTTTTGTTTTGTTAACTAAATCAATTGGTTTAAATAAATTTTCAGAATACGTAATAGGAAATTCACTTTACCAAATAATAGCTGCATTTTCAACAATGGGTTTGGCAAACTATTTTATAAGAGAATATGTTCAAATAGAAGAAAGAAAAGACTACACTACTTTACACTTTTTTGCAACTGAATTTATTTTAAGTTTTATTGGCTATATTATAATAATACTTAGTACAATAACCTTATATAATAATGAGTTATTTATAATTCAAGTCAGTTCAATTTTAGGAATCAATATACTATTTGATAATTTAATATATTCAGTTAAAGCAATTCATATTGCAGAAAAAACACAAATTGTATTTCTTAAAATTACATTATTTGAATCATTGGTTAAATTAATATTAGCCTCTATATACTACTACTTACCATTTGATTTTATACTTTTTATTTTAATATTAGTATTAGCAAGAATATTAACACTTAAACTGGCGCACACCTCATTACCAAATGATATAAAAAAGGAAATAGCAAGATTATCAGAACTCAAATCAAATAAAAAAATACTAGAATTTAAAAAAATAAAAGAGTTAATTTATAAAGGAAGAATTTTTGTAATAATTGGAGCTGTAAATATTATTTTTTGGAGAATAAACTCTTTATTACTATCTAAATTAACAACAAAAACGGATGTTGGATTATATGAAATTGCATTGAAATTTTTTTCAATAGCACAGATTATACCAGTCATTTTACTGGGAACCATATTTCCTGTAATGGCAAAAAGTTATTCAGACACAACAACCTATTTGACCATATCTAAAAACACCTATTTACAAGTATTTATATTCAGTGTGTACACAACTTTATTAGCATACTATCTATGTCCGTATTGTATAGATTTTTTTTTCGGGATAGAATTTAAAGGGGCTATAAAAATAACACAACACATGTTTTTTGCACTGATTCCATTTTCACTATCATTAGTTCAGGCATATATGCTACTATCAAGTCATAATGAAAAATTAGATATGTGGCTTAATGTTATCAATGTGATCTTTAATACAATTTTAGGATACACTTTGATTACTATATATGGGAGTATGGGAAGTGTAACTTCAATTACAATTTCATTTATACTATTTTATTTTTTACAAGGCATAATTTTAAGAAGAAAAAAAATGGAATTTTTAACCGATCTTAAATTAACTGTATTTGTTTTATTATTATTAGTAATTATACCCATAACAGTATCAGAATATTCAATTATAGAAAAAGTCCATCCACTAGTAATACTAATCATTACAATTGGAATAATTTCAATTTATGCACGATTTAAAGGAATTTTAAATAGCGCTATATTAATAAAATACTAACAAATGAAACCGAGTGTTTTATTTATCACAAGAATATGCTTTCTAGATGCAGCTTTAGAATACATTAATGAAGTCAAAAATTATGTTGATTTAAGTATAATTATAGAAATAGACCCTAATTCAAAGAATAAAAATATTTGTAACATTACTAATTTACCAAAAAAAATAACTTTTATTGATGCGGAGAAATTATTAAATCAAACAGAATATGAAAATTTTAAACCTTATATAAAAGGATGTAAATCTTTTGAGTTTCTTGTTCATCAAAATAATAAAAGCATTTCGACACTAAACTTTAAAAAATCATACTTACTATTTAAAAAAACGAAAAAGGAATCACCCAACTTTATTCATTTTGACGATGTGTCAATAAGATTACTGCCTTTTATTTTTTTGTTTTATTTATTAAAAACAAAACTAATTATAAACGTACACGATCCAATTCAACATACAGGAGAAAAAAATATAAAAACTATTTTAACAAAAAGATTATTCCATAGCAATGTTTACAAATTCGTTACTTTTTCAAAATACAGCAACACAATATTTTTAGAAACAAAAAGAGAAAACACAATCTGCATTAATTTAAAATTGAAGCCCTATAATTTTTATTCAAACTATTTAAATAAAAATGAAAATGAGCCAATTTACATAACTTTTATAGGACGAGTATCTGAATATAAAGGGATTGATATATTCTTAGAATCAATTGCAATTTTAAATAGAAAGTACCCTGATATAAAATATATAATAGCAGGCGCCCCCTATAACAATACGATTGGCAGTGAGCTAACGAATAAATATAAATTTAAAAATGTAAAATTCAAACTGAATCACTTGTCAAATTTTGAAGTTTGTGAGATTATTCAAAAATCAAAAATAATAGTATGCCCATATAGGGATGCTACACAAAGTGGAGTTGTTATGACTTCCCTCGCACTGCATACACCTGTTATCGTTTCAAATCAAGGAGGACTACCAGAATATATTCAACATAACATCACTGGAATGATTGCAAATACAGACTCAGAATCATTTGCTACCGCCATAGAAACTTTTATCATTGATTCTTTAAAGTATAAAAAAATATCTGAAAATATAAAAAATATGGATTTAAATCAATTTATGTTTGGAGAAAAAAAAATACTAAATCTGTACACATGATTAAAAAAAGAAAAATATTATTTTCTACTCCCAGTTTGTGTATAGGTGGTGCTGAAAAATTTTTAGTATCATTGGTAAACAAACTTGATTATTCGAAGTTTGATTGCATAATTATATGCTATTCTAAAAACACCCCATTGGCAACCAAATTGAATAAAGAGGTGGAATTGAAAATTTTTCCAAGGAATTATAAATTTGATTTGAAGCCATTGAACAAAACTAGAAAATTTATTAAAATTTGGAACCCAGATTTGTTTTTTTGCTTAGGCTTTTTTTCATTTTTTATAATACATATTTCTACCTTATTAAGCTTTAATAAAAAAAGAAGAATTATTTCATATCATACTACGATCCATAGAAATAGAAAAAATCATCTATTGATGAAATTTTATTCAAGATTGATTAGAAAAACAGATAAAATCATTTCCGTTTGCAACAACCAAATCAATTATACAACAAATCAATACAAAATTGATAGTAGCTATTTTTCTACAATATATAATGGGGTTGATACTAATTATTGGAGGCTGCCAAATTCCGTAGACGAACCATTGTTAGTTAGAAATCAATATGGAATAC
This sequence comes from Ferruginibacter sp., assembly GCA_044357815.1. Lineage (GTDB taxonomy): Bacteria > Bacteroidota > Bacteroidia > Chitinophagales > Chitinophagaceae > Ferruginibacter. The sequence goes on from JBIKOV010000002.1 coordinate 25,062, forward strand.
CACCTGATGCAAAAATAATCATCAAAACTGCGGCTTTTAGACCTGAAAAAAACCATAAAGCAGCAGTTGATGCTTTTAATCGATTGTATGAAAATGGAAGAAATAATGTTTTTTTACTTTTGGTAGGAGATGGTGATTTAAAACCTGCAATAGAAGATTATGTCACAACACTAAACTTGAACAAAAGAATCATTTTTGCTGGAAATCAAGATAACGTCCAGCCATTTTACTGGGCTTCCGATATTTTCACCCTAACTTCAAAAGGTGTAGAAACTTTTTCGATTGCTGCACTTGAGGCATTAAATTGTGGTCTCCCTTGCGTTCTTACAGATATTGGAGGAGCAAACGAAATGATTGAAAATGGGGTGAACGGATATTTGTCAAAAACAAATTTTGAAGATATAAGTGAACAATGGAGCAAAGCGTTACTTGAAAATTTTGATAAAAAAAATATTTCCTTTTCGATAAAAAAGAAATTTTCACTTGATTTAATGATTGATAAATACGAGCAATTATTAAATTAAAAAGACTACTTTATTATGAAGTTAACTTTTATTGGAGACCTAGTATATCCTACAAAAGATTGTATTAACATAGATAAAATAAAAGACATTTTTAAAAACACAATAACGATTGCAAATTTAGAGGGTCAGATAATATCGGATGAGTTTAAAATAGTGGATGAACATAAGTATAATTTATACAGTGATCAATCAGTTGTAGCTATTTTAAATATAGCTTCAGTCAAATATGTAAGTTTTGCAAATAATCACATTCAAGATTTCAGAAATGAAATCGGTAAAACAATTGACTTATTAAATAATAGCGGAATTGAGCATTTTGGCACAAAAGATAAACTATCTATCGATATTGACAACCAGATTAAAATATATGGAGTAGTTGCAAATGTTACTGGAGGTGTTTTTAGTAAGAAGGAAATCGTGAATCGTTTTAATCCCCAAGAATTACTACAACTCATAAAAGTAGACCGTAAAAAGAATCCAGCACTTAAGATTGTTATATATGTTCATTGGGGCTATGAATTAGCAAATTATCCTCAACCAGCAGATAGGGAATGGGCCCAACTCGCTATTGATTGTGGAGCAAATTATATAATCGGCCACCACCCGCATGTTGTTCAGGGTGCCGAAAAATATAATAATGGTTATATCTTTTACTCAGTTGGGAATTTTTTAATGCCACAAGTTGACTATCTGGGACGTATTTTAACTTATTTTGATGACCGAGTTCAAATTCAATTAAGTATTGATATCAATTTTTCAAATAATGACAATGATGAGTTGTTCTTTCATATCCTGAAATACAATAAAAGCGATTCATCTATTCATTTAATAAAAAGTGTAAACTCTATAGAGGATGCATTTTTTAAGAACCTAACACCATTTGCAGGCTTAAATGCAACAGAATATAAAAAGTGGTTTAAAAGAGAAAATTATTCGAAGAAATTATTTAACACAAACCCAACCTATAATAGTTATTTCTTTCTAAAAGGTCTAGATAAAAAAATTAAGGATAACTACCTATTTCTAATTTGGAAAATACGAAAATTTCTAATCAAACGTAAAATTCACAAACCTTATAATTGGTAACTTAGAACCAATACTTAACTTTGCTCAACTGAATAATTGTATTGAACAATGCCCAGAATTGAATTTTTCCACTTAACACTACTCTTTTGAAGAGGATCTACGAAACTTTATTTGTTGAACACTCTATAGTTAATTAAAGTTAAAAAAATGTATGAGTAAACAATCAGATTATACGGCTAAAAAAATTTCAACTAACATTGCTGTCGATGGTAATATAAAAAAGGATGTTTGGCTGAATGCAAATTGGAGTACCCGATTTGTAGATATGGTTACTGGACAACCCGGAATATACAATACCCAAACTGCTATTGTTTGGAATGACACCCATTTGTACATAGCTTTTATGGCCGAAGAGCCATTTGTTGAAGCAACTCAAACTGAAAGAGACAGTATTATTTTTTTGGAAAATGATTTGGAAATTTTTATTGATGGAGGCGATTGCTATTACGAGTTAGAAATAAATGCGGCCAACACCATTTACGAAGTTTTTTTTATCTGGAAAGATGCTTATACCAAAGGCAGTAAATTTGATATCCCCCATTTTGATGTTCACCAGGCTCAGGCCTACACATTTGGAGGTGATTATGACCGCATTGGCTCCTCCTTCTGGAAAGGAACCCATCCAAGGGGTATTCGCTGGGCATTTACCAATTTTGATTTGCCTGGCTTGCAAACAGCCGTTCAAATTGACGGTACATTAAATAATAACAGCGATATTGACAAAGGATGGAGCGCGGAAATTGCTATTCCATGGAGCAGCCTAGGCTTATTGGCCAATGGACGAAATATACCCCCTGTCAATGGGGATATATGGCATATTTTTTTAGGGAGATTTCAAAAATTATTGTTAAATGGAAAAGAAATTCAACCACATCCCGCCACGACACTAAACAGTCATGGAATGTATGACACCCATTTACCGGAAAAATGGAGTAAAATAACTTTTGCTAGTAATTGAACCCCTCAAGAAAAATGAATATCAGCAACCGAGTATAAGATAAAGTTGTCATTTTTTCAAAAAAAAAGGCTTAATAATTGAACCTATTAAATTAATTGTTACTTTTATAAAAAACAATCAAACTTACCATAATTAAAGAAATCTTCCTAAGATACCATTGAAATAGATTCAGCTATTACATTTTTTGAGAGGTTTCCCACTAACTAAAAACTACAAAAATTTTCAATAATTAATATTGATTAAAAATTCAATCATTCAAAAAACTAAATACTTATGGATTTTTTTTGGATTTATGACTTATCACTTTGGCAGGTTTATTCAATCATTTTTATTGCATTTTCATCCTTTTCTGTATTCGGTTATATTCTTGCAAATAAGCCACTTACCAGGTATTTTCACTCAAAAAACATTGAGGTAAATGATGTAATATCACATTTCACAGGTATAGTAGGCATATTTTTTGGAATACTGATTGGTTTAGTGGCAGTGGGTGTATGGGAAAATTATAACGGCTGCCAAGAAAAGGTAGACGCAGAATCTGGCTACGCCATGTCACTTTATAGAGATTGTAGTGGTCTTCCCTTTCAAGTTTCCAGAGAGATTAAAAATGATATTAAAAATTATTTAAAAAATGTGATTAAAAAAGAATGGCCGCAATCCAAAAAAGGGAACATTCCCCTTGCGGCAATTGATGATTTTAATAAAATTCAATATGATCTTGTTTCATTTAACCCAATCACTGAAAGAGACAAGATTATCTATAAACTCTGTCTAGACAAATTTTCAACTTTAGCCGCTGCTAGAAGGGAAAGGGTTTATTCTACACAAAATGGCCTCCCCCCTATTGTATGGGCCGTAACAATTATAGGCTGTATTGTACTTATCGGAATAACATGGTTTTTTGAAACAGACACCCGACTGCATATCATTATGAGCTTAATTGTGGGTATTCTACTGTCGACCGTTATATTCATGATTGTATCCCTTGACTGGCCATTCAGAGGAAACTTAAGCATTGATACCGGAGCATACAAATTCACTTTGGACAGAATAAATGAAACCGAAGCAAAACAAAATTTATTTCAGCTAATAAAATAGAAGCCAAACCATACTCAACAATTGTACTATACTTTACCGAACCATGAAGAACAGTTATCTGATTATAATTTTCTTAGGCATTGCTCAATTTTCAAGTGCTGCCAATATTGATACTTTACTGGTACCAAATGCAGAGACACTTGTAAAATTAGGGATGAAAAACAATAGCAATTTGAAAGTTTATAAATTAAAAATTGCTCAATCAAAATCTGACTTAAAAGCCTCTAATTTTTTTAAAACTCCTCAGATTTCAGGAAATGTAAATTCACAGAATAATTTAAAACTATCCACTACTTCGATTCCCGGTTTTATAGTTGGACAACCAGGTAAAAATATCAATGTATCCTTCGGAAAGCAATATACCAATTCAATGGGGATTTCTGCAGTTCAATCAATTATGGATTGGCAACATTTATTTCAATCGAAAATTGCATTTCAAAATACTCAACTACTTAAAGCACAGGAAGATCAGTCAATTCAAAATTTAAAAATTCAGATTCTTCAAACCTACTATGCAGTTATTACTTCATTAACTGCTATTAAAATTTCAAAAAAAGACCTTCAGTTATCTGACAGTATTGTTAAAATAATTGAATATAAATATGACAATGGAATTATTGACGAATCTTCACTCAATCAAGCGAAAGTGAATAGCAATAATATTAAACAAAACATTATACAGTCAACTACTTTGGTCAGACAATCAATCGCTTACTTAAAAAATCTTTTGGGTTTACCGGCTCCTACTGATTTAGAATTCATTTTACCTGAACAACTGGTTGTTTTTAATAAAACCCCGATAAAAGAAATTGGAGCAGATAAAGCGTTGCAACCATTACAACAAATGGCAAAAATCGATTCCCTTCAAATCAAAGAAGCTAAAACTAAATATTATCCAAAGATAAATTTAGTAGGCTATAAAGGCTACGATCAATTCAGAGATGACCTAGGGATCGATTTTAAAAAAGGAACCTGGAATGACTATTCCTACATAAGCCTTATGGCAACAATACCCATTTACGCTGGATTTTTGAACAGAAACAAGGTACAAAGTATGATTTACAAGAAAGAAGCTTCGGAAGAGCAACTCAAATCTGCTACACAACAATCTATTTTAAATGATCAAAATTTATTGGAAAGCTATAGGTCAACATTGGAACTAATTGAAATAACAAAAAATAATTTTGAATTACTAAACAAAATTACAAATGCAAACCTTGAGAAATACGTAAATGGTTTGATAAGTTTAGATATTTATTTCAAGTCATTTGAGGACTATTTAAAATCAGAAAACATTTATTTAAATATGGTGTCCAATTTACAAATAATCAATTCTAATTTTGAAGGCAGGAATTAACCTAAACGCGAATAATAAAAATAATATGAAAAATATTTCCTTCTCCCTTTTTGTCATTTTGAATACTTTAGCAAGTTGTAATGAAGGTGCAATACAAACTAAGCCTTCAAGAAAGGATATGACTGATTTTGTTTACGCAACAGGTAAATTATTTTCCGAAATAGAATACAATATTCCTTCAATGCTTGATGGGAATATAAAGCAAATATATATTAATGAGGGTGATTCAGTTAAATCAGGCCAGACAGTTTGCCAAATTGGTAATGAAATACTTTTGACCCAAATGGAAAATGCAGCAATTAATTATAATTTCTCTAAAAACAATACCCAGGAAAATGCTCCACAAATTATAAAACTAAAAGAACAAATAAATCAAGCCTTTACAAAATGTATTACTGACAGTTTGAATGTAAATAGGTATCAGCGGCTTTTTGAAAAACATGCTGTATCTGCATTAGATTTAGAAAAATCAAAAGTTGAATTGCTGAATAGCCAAACCAACAGAACCGTTCTTCAAAAGTCACTGGAAGACCTTAAGGCCATCATGTCTTTGAATGAGTCTAATGCAAAATCTCAATTTAAAATTCAGGAACAAAACTTAAATTACAGCAAAATAAAAAATGAAAATAATAAAGGTGTAATTTTAAAAATATTTAAAAACCCCGGTGATCTTGTAAGAAAAGGTGAGCCTATCTGCCGTGTCGGCTCTGGTAAAACCATTATACGACTTTTTGTTTCCGCAGAAGATATTAAATCAATATTTTTGAACCAACTTATATTAATCTCTTCGATCACTGACAAGGCAACTATTTTAAAAGGGGAAATTGCTAAAATCCACCCTATGTTTGATGAAAACGCTCAATCTTATATTGTCGATGCCATTTTAACATCAACTCCTAATTCTTTAATGTTAGGAAGTAAGGTACAGGTAAACATATTGATTAAAGATGTTAAAGATGCTTTGGTTATTCCATCTAATTATTTACTCGAGGGAGATTCTGTTTCACTAGCAAACAATCATCAAAAAGTAGCTGTTAAAACTGGAATCAAGACAGAAGATTTTATTCAAATCCTAAGTGGCATCAATGAGAATAATACAATTGAGTTAATAGATCAATAATTTCAAATTTCGAGACCTCTATAATTATTGATGATCGTTTATAAACCAAATCATCTTCTGTTTATTATCCGTAAAAAAGTAGGTAACACAATTAATAAAAGTGGTAATGCAAAACATAATCCACCTATCACAGCAATTGCTAAAGGCTGGTGAAGTTGGGCACCTGCCCCAATACCTAAAGCCAGCGGTATCAGGGCCATTATTGCGCCAAATGCAGTCATTAGCTTTGGTCGCAATCTTGCACTAATGGAAAATACGATACTATCTTTAGAATCCATTGTTTGACTAGCCAATAAATATTGCTGATATGTAAATATGGCATTCTCCCCAATGATTCCGACAATCATTATGATACCGGTATAACTTCCCACATTTAAAGCTGTGTTGGTAAGAAACAATGCCAGCAGACATCCTGCTACTCCCAATAAAGCCATTAAAATGATAAAAAAAGAAACCACAAATTCCCTGAATAATGCCAACAACACTATAAAAACTAAAATGCATGCTGCCAGCAGTATGTAAAGTAACTCCGTAAATGCCTTTTGTTGCTGAGAATAAGATCCGCCATATTCAACATGATAACCGGGAGGTAAAAACAGTTTTTCTTTGATCGATTGCTGGATATCTTTCAATGTACTACCTAAGTCACGATTTTCCAATCGACTAGTAACAACACCAATCATCTTCTGATTTTCTCTTTCTATTTCAGCAACTCCTTTCTCCAATTGAATAGTAGCAATCGTATTAATGGGTTTTAATAATCCATTCGGTAAGAATATATTCCCATTGGCTAATGAATTAATTGTTGTGAGTTGGGATTTAGGATATATCATTCGAATATTTACCATCTGTTCTTTATCCATAATAGAACTGATAACATTCCCCTCTAGCTGCGTTTGAAGTTGAAACTGAAAGTCGGTGGGTGAAATGCCAAATTGTGCTAGTCTGGCAACATCCGGATTAACGGTTGCCTGGGGGCCAGCAATTACAATACCATCAAACACATCAGCCGTCCCTTTTACACTGTCAATAATCACTTTTAATTCTTTGGATATTTCTTCTAATTTCTTTCTGTTATCCCCATAAACTTTAATTTCAATAGGTTTTATACTACTCATAAGATCGCCGAGCATATCAGCAATTACTTGCCCAAAATCAATATTCAATTGAGGCAAAGAAACTTCAATTTTGGACCTTAAGTCGGATGAAACCTCATCCGTAGTTTTGTTACGCTTCTTTTTTAATTGAATTAAGTAGTCACCTTGATTGGGTTCGGTAATAAAAAATCCCATTTGTGTACCCAGCCTGCGGCTAAAGGTTTCCACCTCGGGTTGCTGCTTAATAATTTTATCCACCTCTTTTAGCATTCTGTCTGTTTCTTCCAAGGTTGTTCCGGGGGGACTACTAAAATCAAGTACGATACCTCCTTCATCCATTTCTGGAAGAAAACCTGAAGGCATTTTAGCAGGTAAAACAAATAGAATAATGATACAAGCAATTATAAATAAGATGCTGATATAAGAATGCCGAATGAAAAAACGAATCCAACCTCCCTTTTCCACAGCATTCGCTGCAAGAGGCTTTTTGATCGTTTTAGTATTGTTGGGAAATAATAAAAATAATGCTGGTAATACCAGCCAGGTAACGATGAAAGAAGCAAAAAGAGCAATAATCATTGTAAAGGCAAGTACTTTGAAATAGGCTCCGGCAACACCACTCATTAAAATAAATGGAACAAAAATTACTATAGTACTTAAGGAAGATGCTACCATGGCAGGAAATAAATACCTAATTGCTCTGCTCACCACAATGGGCATTGGCTCATCAGGATGTTCTTCACGACTTCGGTATATTTGTTCAACTACAATTACCGCATCATCAATCATTAAACCTATCGCTGCAGCTATTGCCCCCAATGTCATTATATTAAACGAATACCCTACTGAATAAAGACCAACTAAAGTCAATGCCAAAGAAGTGGGGATTGTCAATAGAATTACCAAACTAGATTTCCAAGATCGCAAAAAAACAATTACAACAATTATAGCGAGGGCTAAACCAATCCATAAAACATCTTCAAGACTTCTGACACTATCGTTTACAAAATCAGCTTGTAAATAGTAGGGCCTAATTTTTACATCTTTAGGCAAAATATTTTCCAACTCTTTTACTCTTTTTAAAACAGCTTCAGTGACATCAATGAGATTTGCAGAAGGTTGTTTAATAATAGCAATTAAAGGAACATCTTTTCCATTAGCATTTATTTTTACATACTCCTTCGTTTCAGCAATCTTTATATCAGCAACATCTTTTAACTGAACTACCCTTTTTGCTGAATTTAAAATTACCAGATTTCCTAGCTCTTGTTTACTGGTAATCGCATTGTCCATTAAAGACAAATACAATCTGTTGTAATCACTTATATATCCATTAGACTGTAAAACATTTGTTTGACCAACGATAGTACTTATTTGCTGAGGCGTAATATTTAATTCAGTTAACTTATCTTGATTTAAAAGAATTTGGTATTCTTTAGTTTTTCCTCCAATTATTGCAATATCTGAAACCCCTGAAGTGGAAGCCAGAAAAGGTTTTATTTGTAATAATGCAATTTTTCTTAATTCAATTGCAGAACGATTTCCTTCCAAACTAAAACCCATTACGGGTAAAATAGAAGGATTCATTTTTTCGACTGTAATCTTGGTTCCTGGCAACAAATAACTTCGTACATCATCGATCAATGCCTGCATTTGCAAACGAGCCAAGTCTATATCGGCATCCCATTTTAAAAAAACAGAGATTTCGCAACTTCCCCTAGAGGTAGTACTACGTATGTAATCTAACCCCTCAGTACGCTTTATGATATTTTCCAATGGAACCGTAACGGAAGCCATCATTTTATCAACGGGCTGTTGACCAGCATCTGCTATAACTTTAAGTTTTGGAAAGGTAACATCTGGAAACAGGCTTGTTTTTAATTTAGAAAAAATAAAAAATCCAGACAACAAGATCAATACCGCTACCCCTAGTAATGTTTTTTTATAATGTGAGTGATATTGCTGCATATTTACTCTATTTCTGACTGAACTTTAACTATTGAAGAATCGGACAAACCATAAGCACCTTTCAAAATTATTTTATCAGCTGAGCGAACGCCTGAAATAATTTCACGCAAAGAATCATTTTGCAACCCTACCATTATAGAGACTCTAACAGCCAATGAATCATTTACCAACTTCATCACCCAAAAATCATCCTGGGTTTCATTTGTTTGAATAGCTTCCAATGGCAATGAAAATGCAGCTTGTTTTTGCTTTATCGGCACATGTACAATCAAATTCATGTTTTCAGGTAGTAATTGATTGCCTGGAAAACGAATCAAAAAAGATTGTGTCTGAGAAACTGCATCGACAGTAGGAACCTCTTCCTGAATAACTGCTCGAATCGATTTCCCATCTGGGAACTTAACAGAGCAGGACCTTCCTTTGTATACGAATTGGTGATATTCATACGGCACATTTACCACCAAAACAAGGGAGGAAGGGTCAGTAATTGTTGCAAGAATATCACCTTCATTGATAAAATCTCCATCACTGTAATTAACAGCAGTAAAAATACCGGATGCATTAGCAAAGACGTTCAATGGTATTTGAAATTGCTTAAGTGAAGGCTCCCTGCTATCAATTTCCTTTAGCGCATCCTGCTCTTTAGTTTTAATACTGCAGAATAAAGTACCATTTGAAATACGATCTCCCGTTTTCCAATTCATTGACACGATGTAGCCAGTAATACTTGCCCTCAAGACCAATTTTTTTTGAAACTGGGTATTTCCGTTTAGTTGAACGTAATCAGTAAAATCACGAATGGTAGGCTGGGTATAGGTTACTGCGGTTTGGACAGCGTTAGGGATTTTATTCTCATCTGTAGTTTTGCTATTACATGATGTAAAAAGTAAATTAAAAGTAACCCCCATTAAAAAAATGTTCCTTTTCATTTTCATACAAAATTTAATTTACCAATTGTAGTAATTATATTGATTGATATAAAGCAATAAATTAGTTTCAGCAACGGCTTTGTTTTTTTGTAAAACAGCATAATCCTGCAAAGCATTAACGTAATCCATCACAGAAATTTGCCCTTTAACCACTTTGTCTTTAATAATATCCATCAGAAGTTCTTGCTTTTGTATTGGTTCGGCAGACATTACAATAGTCTGCTTCCATTGATCAATTTGCTGCTTTGCATAAATCAAGTTGTTTTGCTGTTGAATGGCTGCAGTAGTAAGATAGAAATTTTGATTGGCCTGCAAAATATTTTTTTGTTTTTGGTATAGTTCTCTTTGGTGGCCATCGCTAATAGGAACACTCAGATGTACCCCCGCACTTAGTCCAATATTGTGCGGTACATTTCTCACATCAGCTGCATAAACACCCGACGTTCCCAATAAGCTAAGTTGGGGTTTATACTTGGCATTGTACACATTTTGCTGCGCTATTAAATTTAAACTGTCAAGTTCATACTTTTTTACATAATAATAGGAAGAAGGTGCTGGTTTTATTCTTATATCAGGCTTTTCTAAAACGAAAATTGTGGTGTCACTTACCAAGGATAAATTCTTTAACAATGCCATCCCATTATTATAGGCAAATTGCAACTGTTTTAAGTCGTTGCTATTGGTGCTTATTTGAATATCGAGCAATAAAAAATCATTCTGTTGCAATAAACCTTGCTTCACCAAAGCAGCTACAAGCGGCTTTCTGCTTTCAAGTTGATCAATTATTTTTTGCAGGTAAAATGATTGCTGAAGAAACTGATAAGTAATAATGTATTGGTCAATTATATTTTTTGCTAATTCATGTTCTATCTGGCCCCGACTATAATTGGAAATATTTGCCTGTACTTTATTTTGCTCATATAACCTTTTAACGGCAGCATTATTAAAAACAGGCAAACTAGCATTTAACTGCGCCGCATATAATCCACCATTTGTTAACCCTACATCATATCCAAAGGATTTAGGAGATGGATTGGTAGTAATACTCAATGGCCTACCATTGTCAAAAAAGAAGGGGGAAAATAAATAATCAGCTGTAATACTTACTTGTGGCTTTTTATTTTGAGCTGTAATAAATTCATTTTGAATCTGAAAATACAACTGAAGATTACTATTTTCTAAAAGTGCCGGATTATTTTTAAATCCTTCCGAAATAAAAAAATCGACCTGTTTATTTTGTGCAACTACTGAAGAATATTCAATAATTAATAACAAAATAAAAATATAATACTTTAAAATCCTCATCATGTATTCTATTTTAATTACCAATAGTTGAAAAGTTCCAGTTATATAATAGGTGTTCCCCTTGTCCCGCTTCCTGTGCTTCATGTTCAGCTGCCAGCAAAAAATAAGCTATGTTTGATTATCCAAGGTAATTGTTCTTGAACTTTTAATACTACTGTTTCCAAAAATACAAACATATTCGCATTTTCTTCATGAATCTCAAAGGGTTGTGTCACTTCCAGTAGCGGAGAAAATATGTTTTTTAATATATCTAACGCCACTCCATCAAAGCCCTTACAATTAATATAGGCTACTGTAGGTTTTCCTCCTAAAAACAACAAAGCCCCCATTAAATCTAAGTCCCTAGTTTATTTTACTCAGCTAACATCCAGACAAATTGACCTTATTAGCAACATTCAATTTCTTAAAAATAAAGTACTGAGCTAAGGTTTTAAATTGGTTACTTTGTATACTTGATTGAACCCTTTATCTTTTAAAAAACAGGCTTCGCAATAACATAATGTCAAAAATAGTACTTTACACAGACGGCTCTTCAAGGGGCAATCCCGGCCCGGGTGGATATGGTGCCATCCTAATGTCGGGAACTCATCGTAAGGAATTGTCGCAGGGCTTTAGGCTTACCACCAACAATCGGATGGAACTAATGGCAGTAATAGCAGGATTGGAAGCGATAAAAAAAAATGAATTCCCCATAACAGTTTATTCTGATAGCCAGTATGTGGTTAACGCTGTTGAAAAGGGATGGCTAAAAAATTGGATAAAAACAGATTTCAAGGGTGGAAAAAAAAATAAAGACCTTTGGAAACACTACCATGAATTAGCAAAAAAATTTACCATCAAATTTGTATGGGTAAAGGGACATGCCGATAATCAGCACAATAACCGATGCGACGAATTGGCCACTAGCGCTGCAGCAGATAAAGTACAGCTAACTGATAAAGGGTACGAAGAGTCCTTATAAGCATTCATGCCACTCGGTTGAGTGGCATGAATGCTTATAATATGATTATACAATTAGGCGCTAGCTTGAGGCTGGACTGCATATTTTGTAAAAATGGAGTACCCTCCAAATAAAACCACACTAAAAAATACGGTGGCGAACAAACTACCTATATAGAAAGGAATAGCAGCAGTATAGCAACTGATCAAGCCGTCCCAGCTTTTAGCATAAGGCAGATTATTGAGGGCCAATCCTCCTGCCATCCATACCAAGCAATTAGATAACAGAAAATAAAAAGTAGCTCCTGCAAGTGCCCCTGCAAAAATCTGCAACCAATTTTGCTTTCGGATTAAAAAGCCGATCAAAGTAACTGAAGCAAATAACAAATAATTTTCCACTTGCCCATTGTAAAAACCGACAATCGGGGTAATCTTAAATTGAAAAAACACTTCATACAGTATATCCGACAACAACATCGACAAGATGGGTAGCAAAAAAGAATAACGCTTATTTTTAATGATGCTGCCACTAAATAAAGCCATCGCAATTTGAGGAGCAAAGCCAAGCGGTCTTCCTGGCAGAAGCCGATACAAGGAAGCAATCAATACCAATAAAACAAAACTTACTATAATTGACCTTTCTATCTTCATTTTTTTTAATTTAACAGTGACAAAAATAGGTAATAAATCCTTTTGCAACAATATTTATAATCTGAACTAGATTGCCCGCTCAGCTAACAAATGTATCATTAAAATCAATGATAATGAATGGGTAAGCTAGTTCGCACCCATACTTTAAAATAGTATATGGCAAAACACATTGAAACAGGCAAAGCTGGAGAAAAGTTGGCTATTCACTGGCTTAAGGAAAGAGCCTATACGATATTGGAACAAAACTGGAGACATTCCCGATGGGAAGTGGATATAATTGCAGAAAAAGGTACGGTATTGCATTTCATAGAAATAAAAACTAGAACAACCAGCAAGTTTGGCTTACCTGAGGATAGCGTTGGGGATAAGAAGATACAAAATCTAATAAATGCGGCAGAACAATACCTTCATCAAAATCCCCAATGGCAAAGAATACAATTCAATATCCTATCTATTTTGATCATTAAAGATCAACCGGTGGAGTATTTTTTAATTGAGGACGTGTACTTGTAAATCCTTTAATCGGGTTCTCAATAATTGCTTAGCCCAATAAAACCTTCATCTTCTCCACCATCTTGTAGGTAGCAGGGCAATATTGTAAATTTTGCTTATGGACATCAATATAATCTACCGTTTTCCTTTTGGTAAGATGCGGAAAACCAGCACAGTCACTCGGACGAATGGGATAAATTGAACACTTATTATCCTTAAGATTTAAAAACTGGCAGGGTTGCTTTTGATTTTGCCAATCTCCGTCCTTTTTGTCATACCGTAACCATTTTTCCTTAAACTCAACAGGAGTCAGTTCAAAATGAGCTGAAATTCTTTTAATATCCTTTACAGAAAAAGTAGGCGTCATTTGTTTGCAACAATTACCACAGCTCAGGCAATTCGTTTCTGCCCAAACTTCCTTGTCGACCTGGTCAATCAGTTTGTGCAATCCCTTTGGCGGATTTTTTTCTAACTTAGTCAAAAATGATTTTAGAGATTTTTTATGGTATCGAACTTTTTGTTTGAACGAACGAAGATTTATCATCATCAGTGAGTAGGAATTAAAAAAATATGAACGAAAATAAGAAAACCTTTGCTAACAAAATTAAATTTTACAAATTAAACATTCATATACTGTTTTATCAACAAAACAGCCCTATCTTTCATTCTATAACCAATACGGATGATTACCTTTCAATTATTAAAGACCCTTATAACTAATCTGCTCAAAGCTTCCATGCCAATAAGCCCGGCGCTTTAAAGTATCTAAATTTTTAAATTATTCAAATGTGGGAGGGATATAAAAAGGGGTACAAAGCTTTTTTACAATTAGAGAAATCACTGAGTGACAATTCGGTGGAAGCATACCTGCATGATATCGAAAAACTAACCACTTGGATGCAGCTTTCCAACGAACTTAAAACTCCAAAACAATTGGAGTTGAAGGACCTTGAAAATTTTATCCGATGGATCAGTGAATTGGGAATGACTGCAGGATCTCAGGCAAGAATTATTTCAGGACTCCGAAGTTTTTTCAAATACTGCCTACAGGAACAGATCCTTTTAATCAACCCAGCTACCTTACTTGAATCACCCAAACTCAAAAGATCATTGCCCGATGTGCTCAGTTTTGAAGAAATCAATTCCCTCATCAATAGTATTGACTTGAGCAAATCGGAGGGTGGAAGAAATAAAGCAATTCTCGAAACCCTTTACAGTTGTGGATTACGGGTAACTGAAGCGGTTAACCTACGGATCAGTTGCCTACACCTAGATGTTGGTTTTATTAAAGTAATTGGAAAAGGAGACAAGGAAAGATTAGTGCCGATTGGATCAGATGCCATTAAGTACATCAATATTTATAGAAATGATATTCGGGTACACCTACCCGTTAAAGCAGGCAATGAAGATATCTTATTTTTAAACCGAAGGGGAGGCAAACTTTCCCGAGTGATGATATTTTTAATCATCAAGGAATTGGCCAGACTGGCTGACATAAAAAAAATAATTTCACCCCATACCTTTCGTCATTCTTTTGCAACGCATTTGGTAGAAGGTGGGGCCGACTTACGAGCAGTTCAGGAAATGCTGGGACACGAAAGCATTACTACCACCGAAATTTATACACACCTTGACAGAGAATTTTTGCGATCCACACTGCAGCAGTTTCATCCGGCATTTAAATTATAATAAAAAACTTTTATTTTCTAGGGGAAGTTGAAATCAAATTCAATTTATACTTTCTAAAGAAGCAAATAAAAATCTGAATGAAAATTTATAATTTAGGAAGTATAGCTGCTTTTCCAGCATGGGTATTTTTTACCTTATTACGGTAGTTTTTAAACATGCTCATCCAGCGTAATTTCAATACCCCCAGTATTCCTTCCTTTACGATTCCCTTGTTCATTTTACTTTCACCCAGCTGGCGATCAATAAAGGTAATGGGAACTTCCTTTATAATGAAGCCCAATTTCCATGCGGCAAATTTCATTTCTATCTGGAACGCGTATCCTACAAAACTGATTGCAGATAAATTGATTGTCTCTAAAAACTCCCTTCGGTAACAAACAAATCCTGCAGTAGGATCCTGTACCGGCATCCGGGTAATGATTCTGGTATATAAAGAGGCCCCTTTTGACAAGGCAATTCGGTTGGCAGGCCAGTTTTCGACTCCCCCTCCCCTGACATACCTTGAACCAACTGCCACGCCAGCACCATTTTTACAGGCCAGGTATAAATTTTCCAGATCTTTTGGATTGTGAGAAAAATCAGCATCCATTTCAAAAATGAACTGGTAACCTCTTTCCAATGCCCATCTAAAGCCATGGATATACGCAGTGCCTAATCCCAACTTTCCGATTCTTTTTTCTAAAAACAATTGCCCTGGGTATGTGGTAAACAATGACTGAACTATTGAAGCAGTTCCATCGGGAGAACCATCATCAACAATAAGTATATGGTAATTTTGATGTAAACCGATCACCGCAGCGATAATATTTTCGACGTTTTCTTTTTCGTTAAATGTTGGTATGATAACTAACTTTTCCAAGGATGATGTAAGGCAATTTATACGAAATTACAAATAGTACTACTTATCTTAATAAACAAAATAAATGCTGTTTTATTTTATACATTTTTTAACAGGGTGCGGTTTAATATTTCGGTTAGTTTTTGTTTGGTATGAAGCGGAAAATCTCCCCGCATCATCCAGTCATAATACTGAGGCTCCGCCTTTAACACGTCTACTACCGGACGACCCTTGTGCTTACCAAAATTAAACACTTCCACTCCCTTGTCATCAAATAAGAAACGACGTGCATAATCTACCACCTTATCCTCCCCGATTACTCCCAAAATCGAATCCAATGAGTTACCCAATTGAGGATAGCGTTTGATCTGCGAGAGCAAAACATCTATTGTGGCATTTACATCGGCTTCTGCACTATGGGCATTCACTAATTCCTTATCACAATAATATTTATAGGCAGCTGTTAAGGTCCTAGGTTCCATCGTATAAAAGATATGTTGCACATCTACCATCCTTCGGGTACTTAGGTCCACTTCCATCCCAGCACGCAAAAACTCTTCCATTAAAATTGGAATATCAAAACGGTTACTGTTATAGCCCCCCATATCACAATTCTCGATAAATTGCTTCAACTCATTACCACATTGCTTAAAGCTGGGTGCATCTTTCACCATTTCATCGGTAATTCCATGAATTGCAGTAGTTGTAGCAGGAATAGGAATACCCGGATTAATTAGCTTCCTTTTCACTTGGCGGGTGCCATCCGGCAAAATTTTGATGATAGCAACATCCACTATTCTATCAGTGGAAAGATTTACACCGGTAGTTTCAAGATCAAAAAAAGCAATCGGACGGGCTAATTGTAAGGTCATTTTAGTTTTTTTTTAATGTATTATTGTTTGTATTATTATTTATTATATATTTGAGGCACAATAAATCTCTTTAAAATCAGTTCAAAAGTAAATATTGAACGTTTCCCACTTGCAAATTTTAAAAAAATCTGGTTAGCAAGTTAACTTTTAATCCGGGAATTGTTAACATTAATACTTTGAACAAAAGCTTCAGTATATTTGCAAAGCTAAATTTGAAGTAAAATCAATAAAACCACTGAAAATGAAAAAGATTTTATTACTGTCAATTCTCATTACATCCGGACTTATTATGCTATCATCTTGTGGTGCTAGTAGAAGAGGAACTGGCTGCCCAATGACTGAAAACATCATTCACTAAACCCATTTTTAATAATGGATTGGATCTCCCTGACCTCTTCAGCACAACTGGCTGAAATCAAAGAAAAGTCGAAAAATAAACCCCAATTAATATTTAAACACAGCACCCGTTGTTCTATAAGCAGCGTTGCCAAAAACCGTTTAGAAAGAGGCACCCCAGCTGAAAACGTAGATTTTTATTATCTTGATCTAATCAGCTACCGGGAATTGTCAGCAAAAATTGCCGAAGAATTTGCCGTATTTCATGAATCTCCCCAAGTAATTTTGATTAAAAATGGCGAATGCAGCTATGACGAAAGCCATTCCGGCATCAACATGGATGATATAAAAGAGCAAGCGACTTTGAATTAAATAGCCCTTCAGCCAAATTAAATCCTTGCTCCCCAATAAATTATTGACCCCAATTTTACTAACTACCGCTTAGTTCCAATAAAAAACGCTTCAACAGTTCTCCCTTAGCCTCCATTTTGATACTCTTCTTTTGCAAGGACAATTGATGTTGAATTGTATCAGGAATAGGAACCAACTCCCCGATTACAGGTTCTACCACATCATAAAATTTTACTGGATGAGCAGTTTCTAATACGATTCCCTTTAGATCAGGATGACGTTGTAAATACTGCTCTAATGCAAGGAAGCCTACAGCTCCATGGGGATCGAGTAAATAGTTGTTTTTTTGATATACCAACTGCAAGGTTGCCTTGGTTGCCTCATCGGAAATACTGCAACTACTCAATATATTTTCCAGATCTGCAAACTGGTGCTGAAATATTTCAAGAATGCGAATGAAATTACTGGGATTGCCCACATCCATTGCATTGGAAATAGTAGCAACCGCATCTTTAGGCGTATACTGCTGGGTTTGCATAAATTTAGGTACAACGTCATTGGCATTGCAAGCCGCAATAAAATGCTGAATTGGTAAACCTGAGCGAAGCGCTAAAATACCTGCACAAATATTTCCAAAATTCCCACTGGGAACAGATATCACAGGAGGATGAAGCTTATCTGCCCATTGCTTGTAGGCAAAGAAATAATACAATTGCTGCGGCAACCAACGTGCTACATTGATCGAATTGGCTGAGGTCAGAAATAATTGTTGGTTCAGCACTTCATCGGTAAATGCCTGCTTGACCATTTGCTGACAATCATCAAAAGTACCTTCAATTTCCAAGGCATGGATATTTTTACCTAAGGTGGTCAACTGCTTTTCCTGTACAGAACTCACCTTGCCAGAAGGATATAATATCACCACTTCTATTCCTTCTACCTCATAAAAACCATTGGCAACAGCACCTCCGGTATCTCCGGAAGTTGCGACCAATACAGTTACTTTCTTTTTTTTTGCCAAACTTGGGGTAGACTGATTCACAAAATAACCCAAACAGCGACTCATAAATCTAGCGCCAACATCTTTAAATGCAAGCGTAGGCCCATGGTACAACTCCAAAGAATAAATGGCATCGGTTACCTTTATAAGTGGTATATCAAAATTGATGGTTTCACCTACAATTCGCCTCAATTCATCCTCAGGAATAGTATCCCCCACATAAGGTTTCATCACCTGATAAGCAATTTCTTCATTAGAATACTGAGTAATGTTTTCAATTAATTCATTAGCAATAGCAGGTATCCGTTCGGGAAAGTATAATCCCTTATCGGGAGCCTGGCCATTGATGGTAGCTTGTTTGAAATCTACCTCAGGCGATTGATGATTGGTACTGAAATATTGCATGCGACTTAAATAATTGATAATTGATAGTTGATAACTGATAGTTTTTCAACTTGAAATTGTATGCTTACTATCCAGCTCTTATTACCTACAATAAAAAGACTACGACATAACACTTAGTCATGTAAAATTTTCACTCCGGTTTTATTGATAGTGGTTACATAAGTATGATAATCTAAACCTATGCGGTTGTAAATATCTTGCATAACAGTTTGAACTTTTATTGCAGTGGCCTCATCCCTACTCAGCATAAAAATGGATGGACCCGAACCTGAAATACCACCACCCAATGCGCCAGTTTCTTTACATTTGGTTTTCACTTCATCAAAGCCAGGTATCAAAATACTTCTTACCGGTTCAATGATCACATCCTCCAATGATCGACCAATCAGATCTAGATCTGCTTGCATAAACCCAGCTACCAAACCGGCGATATTGCCCCACTGCTTAATTGCATCTTTTAATAATACTTCTTTTCGCAATATCTGCCTGGCATCTTTGGTGCGTACTTCAATTTGCGGGTGAACAATGGTTACAAAAAGATCGGGTGAAGGAATAGAAATGATATCTAGGGGATGAATACTGCGGATTAAAGTAATGCCCCCATAAATACAAGGTGCCACATTATCTGCATGCTTAACGCCCGATGCCACTTTTTCTCCAAACATCGCAAAGCGAACCAGATCTTTATTTGAAAAAATATTACCCAATAAATGATTGGCAGCCACCACAGCCCCCGCAGCACTTGCAGCACTTGAACCAATGCCACTTCCAGGTTTAATTCGTTTATGAATGGTTACTTCAAATCCAGTGGGTGTATCTAGCTCATTGATCATTTCAATCAAGGGAGCACCGGCTGTATTTTGTGCTGGATCTGATGGTAAAGGATATCCGTCGGCACTATGGATGATGATTTTTTTTTCATGCAGCAACTTAACTTCCATCAAGTCATTGGGTTCATTCAAACACATTCCCAAAACATCAAAACCACAAACGAGGTTGGCCACTGTACCAGGCGCCAATACCTTTACAAATCCCGATGCCAAATAATTGGGTAGGTTAATTCTTTTTTCTGGTGGTCGATCAGCTGCATTCATAAGCGTAATTTTGTGTATTAACTATTTGTTCTAATCCCCTTAAGGAATTAGCTCTTTTTTTAAATTCTACCTGCCCTAATAATATCTGCAAATACACCTGATGCGGTAATGTCGGCTCCGGCACCGGCTCCCTTTATTACCAATGGTTGATCAACATAGCGATCGGTATAAAAAAGTACAATATTATCCTTTCCATACAAATGGAAAAAATCATGCTGTGGATCAATATGCTGCAACCCAACAGTAGCCTTTCCCTGGTCATATTTTGCAACAAATTTTAATTTTTTTCCAGCAGCAGCTGCTGCTGAATATAATTGTTTGAAATGATCTTCATGGGCTTCCATAGACCTGTAAAAATCAGCCACCGAACCTTCCATACAGGCAGTCGGCATAAAAGATTGATTCGCAATATCCTCCATTTCCATTTTTTCACCCGCTTCCCTAGAAAGAATCATAATCTTTCTCATCACATCCTTACCACTCAGATCAAGGCGTGGATCAGGCTCGGTATACCCCTCATCTTGTGCTTGTTTTACTACGGAAGCAAAACTTTTTTTACCATCATAATGATTAAATACAAAATTGAGAGTTCCACTCAAAACAGCTTCCATGGTATGAATTTTATCGCCGCTGCGCAAAAGATCATTCAATGAGCCAATAATCGGCAAGCTAGCGCCAACATTGGTTTCAAAGAAGAACTGCGCATTGAATTCCCTTGCTAATTTTTTCAGTTCAGTATAATATTCAAAACTGGAAGAACAGGCGATTTTATTGCAAGCAACCACCGAAATGCTTTTTTTTAATAACTGGTCATAGCAAGCTGCTACCTTTTCATTGGCAGTAACATCTGCAAAAACCGCATTGCGCAAATTTTTCTCTCGGATGGCATCTATAAATCCCTGAATATTCATTTCAACGCCATTGTTTAATAATTCTTTCCAATTGGTGAGATTGATTCCTTCATCATTGAAAAGCATTTTTTTGCTATTGGCGAGCCCTACCACATTAATTTTCAAGTGTAGTTTTTCAAGTAGATATTTTTGTTGTTTAAGAATTTGTGCTACTAATTTTCCTCCAACATTTCCAACGCCGGTAATAAATAAATTCACCTCTTTATAAATGGTTTCAAAAAACTCTTCATGCAATACATTGATGGCTTTTTTTACATCATGAGTAGAAATTACTGCAGAAATATTTCGCTCGGATGACCCCTGTGCAATGGCTCTTACATTTACGCCATTACGGCCTAAATTTCCAAACATTTTTCCACTGATACCGGGATGACTTTTCATATTATCTCCCACCAAAGCAATGATTGCTAGTTCTCTTTCCACTATTATGGGATCTACTTTTTTAGTAGCTATCTCATAAGCAAAAGCCGCATCAATAGCGCTCTTTGCCTCATCTGCACTGGCCGAATCCATCCCTACACTTATGGAATGTTCAGAAGAGCTTTGTGTAATAAGAATTACATTAATCTTTTTGTTGGCCAATGCTTCAAATAATTTTTTAGAAAACCCAGGAATCCCTACCATCCCACTACCCTCCAAACTCAGCAGAGAAATGCTATTGATGCTGGATATACCTCTTATACTACTACCGCTAACAGTCGATTCTTTTTGAATCACCGTCCCAATATCCTGCGGCGCAAAAGTATTTTTTATCCAAGTTGGTATCCCTTTGCTACTCACCGGCTGTATGGTGGGTGGATAAATAACTTTGGCCCCAAAATGCGATAATTCCATAGCCTCTTGATATGAAATCTGCGGAATTATTTTTACGTTATTTACCAATCTTGGGTCTGCAGTCATCATTCCGGACACGTCGGTCCATATTTCCAATACCGCAGCATCTAGAGCGGCGGCTATAATAGCAGCTGTATAATCAGACCCTCCTCTACCCAAGGTGGTGGTAGTTCCATTTTCATCGGATGAAATAAATCCGGGTAAAACAAATAACGATGCATCAGATCCATTAAAATAGTCAAGCATTTTTTTATCGGTAGCCGAAAAATCTACTGCAGCGGCGCCAAAATTAGAATCAGTGACAATCAACTCTCTTGCATCTTTCCACTCAGTTCCCTCCCCTTCAGATTTGAATTTTGCAGCAATAATATGCGATGATAAAATCTCCCCATAACCCACCATTCGATCCTTAGTACGATCCGACAATTCACCTAATAAAAAAATACCTGTACAGATATCTTCAATTTCATTGCACAAAGTTTTCACCAAACTCAATACCCTGCTTTGCTGTGTAATCGGAAGTAGCTCCTTTACGGTTTGCAAATGCCGCTGCTCGGACTCCAACAATTTATCCTTATAACTTTCATTGCCTTCAGATGCCAGTTTGCTGCACTGCAACAAAATATCGGTAATACCACCAAGAGCAGATACTACCAAAATGGTTGTACCCTTCTTTTTTTTTTCGTTTACAATAGCAATTACCTTGTTTATATTTTCAGCGTTCTTAACCGAACTTCCTCCAAATTTTACAACCTGCATGAGTTTTTATTTGTGTAAATGTAAATAGTAGATATCAAAAATTATTTTCTTGAAAAAAGCAAATAGCCCAATGGTGATATGAAGTTGCACAACCCTTAACGGGTCGTAGTAGAAGTACTGGTAAAAGCAGTATCGATAGCTGTTGCAGCTACCGAAATATGGAGAGATATGATATGTAAATTCACTTGTACCACTATTATATTTTGCTAAATTAGGGAATAAAATGTTATTGAGTACAAGTATTTGAAAATTTTGAAGTATTTTCATGTTTTACTTGCATTGCTGGCTGTATTGTTACTTTTTATTATATAATTTTGAATATGGATCACCAGTCAACCCGAGGTTTGCGGCATTTTAAAAATTTGGTAGGAATCAAATTTCAACTGTACAATAGTCTATTCACCTCTCTTCCTTTTCACCGTATTGAGAAAACGGGAATTTTATTATCACTCTTGCAGAACAATTGTGAAGAAGGATATAAAAAAAACCAGAGCCCCGCTGAAATCATAGAAGATTTTTTTTCCAAACATACCACTTACAAGCTGCCCCAAGAACGGTTAGACCTATTGTTTCGATTCATTCAATATATTGAGCGACAAGTAGTATTATTCGATGCGTTGGAAGATGCCGCATTTAAAGAAGTACACGACACCAATGGAGTAGGTACCTTGAAACACCTCGAAAGTGAAGTAATTGAACATAAAAAGCAAGATGAATTAAAAGAAAAATTAGCCAATTTTGCCATTCGACTAGTTCTAACCGCACACCCTACGCAGTTTTATCCAGGGGCGGTTTTGGGGATTATCAATGACCTATCCAATGCATTGGCCGAAAACAATGCCGTTCAAATCAATATGTTTTTGCAACAGCTAGGTAAGACGCCTTTCTTTAAAAAGCAAAAACCATCTCCGTACGACGAGGCAATGAACCTAATATGGTACCTTGAAAATATTTTCTACCCTGCAGCAGGAAGAATTATTTCATTTTTAAAAAACCAGTTCCCAGATGCACTAAATGAAATGAACCCTATTATCACCATGGGATTTTGGCCGGGTGGTGACCGAGATGGCAATCCATTTGTTAAGTCTGCTACTACCTTGAAAGTAGCAGATGCACTGAGAGGCGGAATTATCAAATCTTATTACCTAGAAATTAGAAGAATAAGGCGCAGACTTACTTTCGAGGGCGTAGACACTATTTTGATTGAACTGGAAAACGATATGTACAATAACATATTTATACCCGGCCAAAGAACTCATTTAAACAAACAAGAAATATTAAAATCCCTCAACCGGATAAAAGAGATTTTGATTTACAAACACAATAGTCTTTTTCTACATTTAATAAATAACCTAATCAACAAGGTAAACGTTTTTGGACTGCATTTCGCTTCGCTCGATATTAGACAGGAAAGCACCATTCACAGCAATGTACTGGCAGCAATTGCAGAAAAAAACACCTGCCTGCCTGCTAATTACCCTACAATTTCAACAGAAGAAAAAATAAAA
This sequence comes from Ferruginibacter sp., assembly GCA_044357815.1. Lineage (GTDB taxonomy): Bacteria > Bacteroidota > Bacteroidia > Chitinophagales > Chitinophagaceae > Ferruginibacter. Next base: position 49,183 of record JBIKOV010000002.1, read on the forward strand.
TTACTTACAAAAATTGCTACCCCACTAAAAGAGGAGGTTTTTGAAGAAGAATTAACCACCGACACGATTGCTACGATCAAAGCTATTCGAACCATTCAGGATTTTAATGGGGAGGCAGGTTGCAACCGCTATATTATCAGCCAATGTAATAGCGCCCTCAATATATTGGAAGTGTTTGGATTATTTCTTTTAAGTGGTTGGAAACAAAATGAAATCAACGTAGATATCATTCCATTATTTGAAACGGTGGATGACCTGCAAAATGCAGCTGATATTATGAAGACCCTGTATGCCAATAATAACTACAATACCCACCTTATCCGAAGAAAAAAGCGACAAACCATTATGCTTGGATTTAGTGATGGCACGAAAGACGGTGGGTATTTAATGGCCAATTGGGGTATCTATAAGGCAAAGGAGCAATTAACAGCTATCTCCAAAGAATATGGCATTGAAGTGATTTTCTTTGATGGGCGTGGTGGACCACCATCAAGAGGAGGAGGAAAAACACATAAGTTTTATGCTTCCATGGGACAAAATATTTCAAACAAGGAAATCCAATTAACTGTTCAGGGCCAAACGGTGAGCTCCAACTTTGGAACCATTGATGCGGCACAATATAATATTGAGCAACTACTGCATGCAGGCATTTCGAACGACTTGTTTAACAACCGCCACATCACACTTGAAAAAGATGAAGAATCCCTATTGCAGGAACTAGCCAATCAAAGTTTCACAAAGTATAGTGCACTGAAAGATCATCCCTACTTCGCAGACTATTTATCCCAGGTAAGTCCGTTGAAATTTTACAGCGAAACCAATATTGGTAGCAGGCCCGCCAAACGTGGCGGGGGCAATAAAATATCATTCAAGGATTTGCGTGCAATACCTTACGTAGGGGCATGGGCGCAATTGAAGCAAAATGTAACCGGGTATTTTGGTGTAGGTACCGCTTTGAGAGAGCTCGACCAACAAGGGAAATTTACTCAACTCAAAAAGCTATATCAAAATTCATTATTCTTTAAAACCCTACTCGACAATAGTGAAATGGCGATGAAAAAATGCTTTTTTCCATTGACTTCTTTTCTTGCTAAAGATGAAAAGTATGGGGAAATTTGGAACATAATCTATGATGAATACTATTTAACCCAACAATATATACTCAAACTATCTGACAAAACGGAATTGATGAGCGACTACCCTGTTGACCAGCAATCCATACTGATGCGGGAAAAAATGGTATTACCACTGCTCACCATTCAGCAATTTGCCATCATGAACATACGGGAGATAGAAGACAGCCTTATCAATACTCCTTTAAAAGCTACCTACGAAAAACTGGTAATGCGCTCCTCGTTTGGCATTATCAATGCCGGAAGAAATTCAGCATAACATTGATTGTATAAAATAGAGGCCCCCCGTGGAAACGGGGGGCCTTAACGATTGCTTGCCATATGAAAAAGGTAACTATTTATCGATACAGTATTTTCTTAAAATTTATACACCGCAGCTAATAAAGCAGTAGCAGTTGATTTGGAACTACTCCCATCATTTTTTGTGTAGAAACCACTTTGGGCAGATTCAAATCTTAATTCAGGAATCAATGTAAAAGAGCCTGCTTTAATATTCACAGACAACGTATTGGCGAAAATATTTTTGGTGCCAAAATAAATCATTTTGCTATCGCTGATATACTCAGTCCTTAGGGTAAGACCCACTGATGCAGAAGGATCCACATTTAGGTATAAGGCAGCACCATTCCAACTTCCATTTACAGATCCAGCTCCTTCAATCTGGTTGCGACTTTGAACAGTTCCATTAAAACCAATGTTAAATTTATCAGACACAATGCCGGTAACCACCAAATCCAATTGGTTAAAGCTTTTTAGCCCAAGTGGATTGAATCCTTTAGTAGAACCAAAAAAACCTGCATAATTGAGGTAGGTTTTGAATTTACCATCAGTGGAACCGCCGCTCAACTGTGCAATCAATGTTTTAACACTGGTTGTTGAAACTGTTTGGTCAATAAAATTGGCTACTCCTACCATGAATCCAACATTGCCTTGCGTAACATCCATTTTTACACCGGTATGCGAAAACGGACCATTCGTAAACATATAAGACATGCTATAATTTCTATTTAAGGGAGCATCCACTAATTCGTAACCCACATGCGTTGCAAATTTACCTGCAGTAATTTTTACTTTACTGGACAATGCATAGGTAAGGTACATTTGTTTTACAAGTGCCAATGATGAACTACTGGCTTTTTCATAGTAAGAGAACTCTTCCGCTCTTTGTCCAAAACCTAAATCAACTGTTCCTGTAATCTTTCCAGATAAAGCAGTTGCATCCGCCTTGATAGTAGCCATCCCCAATGCAAAAGCTCCTTGAGAATTGGTAAAACTTGTTCTGTTGTTACTATTGATACCATCCGACGCATTTGCGAAATTATGACGATAATAGCCATCCACAGAACCGGAGATAGTCAAGGTCTTAGTTGAATCCTGGGCGAATGAACTATTGAAAAAAGTTGCAGTAACCATCAATGTCATTAAAAAAAATTTTGTCATTTTTTGTAAGTTTTAGTTGAATAATAAGTTGAATTATCTAGAATACCCCAGATAACCTTTCAAGTAGCATCGTTAAAACTTATTGGCAATCTAATAAAGCAAAGTTAGTTATGATAACTAAATTTCTTTACTTGGCAATAGGTATACTTCTGCGCTGGGCAGAAAGAAAAAAAGCACCAGGGTCATTGATAGGGTACAAACAACCCTGGTGAAAGTACAATTAGATATTTTCTTTTTCTTCAAATACGCCACCGGTATTTACCAGTAGGGTACCCTGTAGATATTTTTCATCATGCTGTGATGCATCCAATCCTTCTTCTTCATCTGCAGCACTTACCCTGATTGGTAAAATAAAGTCGATAAACTTGAAGATTAAAAACGACACGGTAAAGCTATAAGCTACTACTATGAGCATTGCCTTAGCCTGAATTAAAAAGAAAGAGAAATTGCCATAGAACCAACCCTGAGGACCATCTTTAATACCATGAATCAACTGATTAGCAAAAATACCAGTCAATAACATACCTACCATACCACCAATACCATGACAAGGAAAAACATCCAATGTGTCATCCAAACTTGATTTTTGTTTGATGCTTACTGCAATATTAGAGATGATAGCTCCTACTACTCCGATAATGATACTTTGAGGAATCCCTACAAAACCTGCACCAGGCGTAATGGCAACCAAGCCAACTACTGCACCGATACAAAATCCTAGTACAGATGGTTTTTTTCCTTTCAACACATCAAAGAACATCCAAGCCAAACCAGCTGCTGCTGCTGCTGTATTGGTAGTACCGAATGCATTTACGGCTAAAGGAGTAGCTCCTACTGCAGATCCTGCATTGAAACCAAACCAACCAAACCATAATAACCCGGTTCCTAACAATACATATGTAATTCGGGCAGGATTTGCTTTTGGAACTTTTCTTTTTCCTAAGAACATTGCTCCAGCCAAA
>JBIKOV010000039.1:0-19886 GCA_044357815.1 Ferruginibacter sp.
TCAAGTGCTAGCGTGATGCCCGCCTTGGCAGCATATTCCCCGGCTGCATGTAAAACTTCTCCGCACCAGCTATATTCCTCTTCTAAGGGAGGATGCTGTGCAAAAACACCATGTGCAGAATGAAAGGGTCCGCAAAGTAGGGTTGCCTTCATATCATAAGCCCTATCAATGCCCCACTTAATTCTATCCAGCCCCTTCGCCCGTATGGCGGCATCTGGACTAACTGGGTTTTCATCCTTTCCTACTACAAAAACTGCAGTAGTCTCCAGCCCGATATTATGGGCATGATTGCCAAAACGCTGGTAAGCTTTTTCATCTGGAGCACCTATAAAACATTCCACTCCGTCATAACCAATTTGTTTTAATCGGTCGATAATGGGCAGTAAGTCATCCGACATTACCGCCGACCAAACCAGTGTATTAAATCCTATTTTATTCATGGTTGTAATTTTGAAAATCAATCACGATACGGCACATTTATCTCCATTTTACCGGCCCATCTTTTGGGAATAGGCTTACCTGCTACCCAATGAAAGGCATTGATAACAAGGCGCTGAAAAGGCTCCTGATCAAAATCTTCTGGATGCCCTAAGGTGGTAAAGAAAAACTTAGCACCATAACTATTTTTGCCTGTCCAAGCTACCGGATTATCATACGAAGCAGGATTCTCCGAATTAACTGAATGGCCCATCAATAAAGCGGTTGAACCATTAGATGGAAAATTGGGCAACACTTGATATAGCCAAGATCTAGCATGGAAATTATTTGCCACTCCGGTGAGCAATCCATTTTTTGCTTCAGCAGCAATGATGGATACATCGGTAGAAGAGGAATGCCCATAATGGGTATGTTTGGCCTTTCCGCCCCATCCTGGAGGTGAATTAAATGCCATCTCCCCAAATGCATTCCATTTTTCCAATGGATGACCAGCAGGATATTTAAAAGCATGGGTAGTAGTGCGAAAGCCAATCAGCGGCTTGCCGGTTTTTAAATAATCCTCTATGAGTTGTACTTGATCTGCAGGAAGCCTTCTCCAGCGAAGAAAAAACACGGCAATATCTGCCTTTTTCAATGCTTCTAAACCTGGGATATTTTCTTCTGCATTGTGATCGGGAAAGGCTTTTAATACCTTGGTGCGAAATCCGTAATTTTTTTCCAGCTCGGCTGCCACTATTGGAAGCGTTGACTCACCACTGTATTCGTGATCACCCGTGACAAAAACAATGAGTGGCTTTTTTACTGCTGACTGATTCACTTTTTGGGCAAATGCAAGAATGCCTGATTGAAGTGAAAGCAACAGTAATAAAAAGTATTTTATGTTGACTGGTTTTTTCATAACTAAAAATAAATATCCACTTATTTACTTAGTGGATATTGTTTGAGTAAATCTTCTGGTGTATAAAAACCTACTTTCCCTTTAATGGATGCGCGCACCGATTTTACCTTGTCTGCAGTTACAGCAGCAGCTTTGTTCCCAAAAGAATTTCGCACATAGGTAATCACTGCTGCCACTTCCTCATCTTTCAACATCCCTTCAAAAGGTGTCATGGGTACTTGACCAGGATATTTTTTTCCATTCACTTCAATAGGTCCATAAATTCCTTTGAGTACAATTTTAATTATTCGCTCATCACTTCCTAGCACCCAATTAGTGGCGGTAAGTGGAGGAAAACCAGCTGCTTCCAGCCCCTTTCCATCAGGTTGGTGACAGGTTATACAAAACCCATCCCTCGAATAAATTGCCTTTCCCGCCATCATAATTTTATTATCAATTCCACCAGGGAGGGTTGCAGCAAGAACGGATTTTTTCTCTGCCATTCCACGTCCATTCAAATGTGCCACAGATATTTCATACACTTTGGACATCCAAGGATCGAGTTGTTTTTTACCTGCCTCCAATACGATGGGCAAGCCTTTATCTTTGTCAAGCCAAGAAGCTGCCACTATTGATTCCAATCTTACACGGCCGCTATCATCTTTTGCAGCATTCATTAATAAATTTGCTTGGTCGGCTACTTGATGTCCGGTAAAGCGCAGTACTTCCACAGCGGCAGCTCTCACTCGGAAATCTTTGGCATGTAGCAACTGACGAAGCAATGGTTGGTCTACCTTATTAAGTCCCCAACTCACCCACAAAGCCTCCAGCAAATCATGTTCATAATCAGGAGATTTTTTATCGAGATTGGCTATCCATTTTGTAAGAATGGGAAGTACTTCAGCAGCTTTATGTGCTCTGATTTCTCTGCGAGTACGGTAGCGAGTTCTGTACTCAGGAAGTTTTAAATTGTTGAGCAATTCATCAATGCTTGCACCAGCTACCTTAGCCGGAACAACCAATGGTCTTGACGGATAGGTAACTCGGTAAATCCTTCCATGCGAATGATCTCGAAGTGGATCCCTTGCATTGTGTTGCATATGACCAATCAATACATTGTGCCAATCAGCAATATAGAGTGAGCCATCAGGTGCGAATTCCAGATCAACCGGACGGAAATTCATATCGGATGATTTCACCAAATCCTGACGGAATTTACTTTTATAGCCAGTTCCATCATCTGTAAGGGTATGTTGCTTCGTTCCTAAAAAACCAATGGTATTATTGAGTATAAAATCTCCTTGCACATCATCTGGAAAATGACGGCTCGACACAAATTCGAGTCCCGAGGTAGGCCTTACCCGCTGACTCTCTTCAATCAAGCTTTGGGCCTTGGGTGTGGCTTCGCCGTACCTAGGTTTAACAGTTCCAGGAATCATCCAGGTTACATCTGGTCCAGAAGTTTCTTCATAAAAAACCTGTCCCCACTTATCAAAGGCAATGCCCCATGGATTGGGAATAGAGAGCTGTGCAATACGATCTAACTTACGACGATTAATATCATACCTAAAAAATCCGCCATTGGTTCCTCGAACTGGTCCATAGGATGTTTCAATATCATTGACAAGAAAGACTCCCTGTCCCATATAAATAGCACCCGATGGATCGGTGGTATAAGCATGGTGAGCATGGTGCGTATCGTGATCATCGAAACCACTTAAAATAATTTCTTTGGAATCTGCCTTGTCATCTCCATCGGTATCTTTTAAAAGAAACAAGTTGGTGCCCTGCGAAAGATAAACACCTTCGGGAGCAAACTCAAATCCAAGTGGAAGGTGCAATCCATCTGCAAAAGTAGTTTGCTTGTCTGCCTTGCCATCATGATCCGTATCTTCTAAAATAATTAATTTATCGTTGGGCTTTGGATCACCTGGCTTCCAATGGGGATAGGTAGGCATAACGGCTACCCATAGACGTCCTTTATTATCAAAGGAAACCTGCACCGGGTTGGCTAGGTCAGTAAACTCAGATTCAGAAGCGAACAGTTCAATTTTATAACCTGGGGGCAGGGTGAATTTATCCAATGCCTCCTTGCCGTAAAGATAACTGAGTGACCCGTTTCCCTTACTCGTTAAGTAATTTGTATTTACGGCTGGTAATGGGGAAGTTTTTTTATCGGCGGCATCCAGATCCATTTTTTCTCCTTTCAATGCTTTCCAGATTGCTTCATCCCTTATCAAGGTCATTTCACGAATTTTAACCAGTTCTGCAGGATAATTATCCGGTCCGAAAGGATCGTATCGGCGACCAAAAACATGCACTCCATTAGGCATTTTAAAATCATTGTGCCACATCCAATTTTTTTCCAATACAGCCGCACGAACCAATTCACGATTGCTTTCCGCCTTAGCTACCCGCTTTCCAAAAATTGCATCAGCCAGCAAGGGAGCAAACTTAGCATACCCTGCTTCGGTCAACTGAGAGCCATCAATAGTTAAAGAGGGAGAAGCATTTTTAAACCACCTGCTGGTAGGTGTAAATACATCAATAAAGTGAACTTTATTTTTGGCTGCAATTTCTCTCATTGCTGAAGTATAAAGTGCTAGGTTCTTATTTTCCACTTTACCATTGGGCAGATCAAATTTGCTTGAAAGATCTTCAAAGGCAATTGGTGAAACAATTGCCAGCTGAGGAACTGAAACCCCATTATACTTTTGCTTGAGCGTATGTTTAATAAATGCATTCAACTCTGCTTTGTAGTTTTCTAGGCCGCCCGGTCCCTGAAAAGATTCATCGAATCCAAAAAAAGCGATAATGATATCAGCTTTATGTTTGGAGATCCACTGATCAGGATAGTCTAAGAAACCTTCCGTATGTGGATCTCTAGCCAATTCTGTCTGAAATTTTTCAGCTCCTGGAAATGCCCATGGTGTAGGTCTGCCAGAATGTGGCCTAAACCCCGGCGTATTACCACCATCACACATATTTCGTATGTACAGTAAACTGTCGGGATAACGAAGTTGCAATTCGGTCTCAAAATAACCAAAATTCATCATCCTAGATCCGAGGTTGTTGCCCACTAAAATAATATGCGCATCCTTGGTTATTTTAAGACCAGTAGATTCGGAATTTTGCATCATAAAAGCAGACAGCGCTGCTAATGCAATCGCAAAAAAAGAAATATTCAGGTATTTTTTTTTCTTGGAATAGAGGTACATTTGGTTTATTTTTTAAATGAATAATCAGAGTTAGGTAATACTAAAATAACGTTTTTAATGAATTTCAGGCAGATTGATTAATATTCTTTTATAATATCATATCCGGATTACCAGGGCCAAAATGCTTTAACATTACAATTGGATCGGTAGCGGAAGCATTGGAAATGGTTACCCCTTCCTTTGCTGCTTTTTCACTTATAAAAAATTCGTCATTCGTCAACTGACCGTAACGAATAAGCGCAGGAGTTTCAATATCCCATACACCCATTTTGCCATGTCCTTGCATCACAATGATACCATACGCTGCGCTATCAGTAATGGTAACCGTCTGGCCCGGAAGAACAGTCAGTTCTTTGGCGCCGAAGGCATCTGATTTATAACAGATCCAGTTTTCTACATATCCCTGCGCTTTCATTTCAGCAATTGCTTTTACCGGCTTAGGTGCCATGAATCGGTTAGCCATGGTATTAGGATCTACATTCAAGTCCCAATCCAATACATCTATCAATGCATCATAGTCACCCTTGCTTTCTGCGGGTGTTCCATTCCACAACAATTCGTCAGGAATGATCGCTTCATTAACCAGCGACTGATACATAGCAAATACATCCGATGCCTTTTGAGGCTCGTATGTACACAAACTACCTGGTGCATGAAGTAATCCTGGCGGTACATCCCAGCCAGTTCCTGGCTCAAGGCGATACGCCTGTGAATAGTTAGTTATTTTATTGTCGCCTTTCGAAAAATTAACTAGGCATTCCTTAATTTGTTCTTTGGTTGTGCCAGGAGCTATTCCGATAAAAGTATAAGGGAAATCGCCTCCATGGTTATTGAGTTGTGGTGGAAAATAGTAGGCTTCTGGTTTTCCTTGCTGACCAATCAATGCAGCTTTTTCATCATTGTGATGAACGTGATGTGGTAGTGGGCCCATGTTGTCAAAAAATTTGGAGTACATCGGCCAGCATCCGTATTGATTCCAAAGGCGATCCCCTATCAATGCCCCTTTCAGTTCATCAATGGCGTCTTTCAATAAAATCTGTTGCTCTTTGCTGCCATCAGTAAATACCACCGCACTGAGTCCTTCATTTTCACCCGTTAATGGTCCGTTCTTAGCAGGAGTGGTGGATGATAGCCAGCGTTCGTCTATGCCTCCACGTTCGCCACCTAGTACATAATAATCATCGGGATGCAATTTAATTCTGCGACCAGGTACACAGAAAGACCTGGGTACCCATGTGGGTGCGAGCCGTAATATACCTTTTCCTTGATCGAGCGCTTTTTGTGCTACACTTTGTGTATCCATAAAAAATTTATTGGGGTTGTTAAATCAAAAAATATTATAAATTATTTATAAAAGATTGAATGCTATTTTCTTCGGTTAGAACATTCAGTTCTAAATTGTACCGCTTGCTTTCTCCAGGTTCCAACAAGACTAGGGAACCTTCCTTTCTAGCCCTTGCTTGCCCTATGGGAGGATGGGTTCCAGGTTCAATTCCTGTAATATACTCACCTTTGGAAAAATGTTGCCAGCTAGTCAACCAAGGTAATTGCTTTTTTGGAAACTGCAATGTTACAGCAATGCCAAGTTTTTTATTTTGAATACCGCAAAAACAATTGCCTTCTTTGTTTGCGGCTATATCAATAAAATCTACGGCCTCTCCATTGCCATTGTGCGCTTCCAGAGGAGCGGGGCATTTTTTAAAATGATCAGCAGAAACCGGCTCGGCTTTATTTTCAATATTTTCCCGGCTCTCTTTTTGATCCCTATAAAGTATCAGCGCACCTTCGTCTGCCAATGGCCAACCAAAATTACAATGGTAAATCAACATATGTGGAGCCACTATATTACCTCTGTTGATTACCTCATCATGAATTTGAATGGATGGTTTACCTAGGGTTGCCGAAATGGTTCTTCTTAATTCAAGACTTGGTCCAAAAATTTGTGTTTGTTTTATAATACCAGTAATGCTCATTGAAAAAATTCCCCTAGCAGGATCGGGTTGGATAATCGATTCAATTTCGGCAGGAATATTACTAATCATTCCATGCAAGCCCCGTTCACCTGTTTCATCTGTATCAGGCCCGCCAACATGCGAAAGTCCGCAGGTAGTAACCAGTCCACCGCCAAATGTACGCAACCAATCTAATCCCCTGTGAGAAAAAGGTTGTGGAGCGCTAATGCCTGAATGATTGAGCCAGGTAAGACTGTATTGATTATAAAATGCATCGGCAATATCCATTGCGCGATCAATTACCACTTTAAACCGAAGCCCAGAACCGGTATTGATCCAGGCAATGCGCACACCTCTTCCTAGTCCATTGTCGAGTACAGAAGTCTCAATGCCACCTACCTGTGCCACATTGGATAACTTATCACTCCAAATTTCTAGTTGTGATTCCATTGCATTTTTATTAAAAAACTGGTCAACATTATTATTTCATCCGTACAAAAGCCAATTGCTTGTTGATGAATTTTATATAAAGCCCCTATTCATTTTTTGTATTCCCACAACTCTAGCAATCAAAACTTGTTACTACGTTATATAAAATAAATATAACACTACTAACTGATGTGAAATTAATTTAACCTGCCCTATTTAATTAGCTCTTTATTATCCTAATATGGCTCAAATTTAACTTCGTTCAAATTAGCTAGCAATCAAAATTAAAATTCAAAAATCACCTCCAGCCTGAATAGTTAAATTTCTGTAACTAAACGGAAGTTTTTATTTAGTATACAGGGTTATCCTTATTACCACCCGCCTTAAGGTAAGTGATTAAGTCTTTTAGCTCTTCGCCATTTAACCTATTAATCATACCAGGAAGCATTGGAGAAATTTCAGAAACCCTCGTTCTTGCCACATCTTTTTTATTCAACTCTCTAATGAAGTCGGCAGCAAAAGGATTCTGAGAAATATAATATTTTTTATCATCCTGTCTAATTAGTTTACCCAATACTGAACCTCCTTGTTTGAGATAAAATACGGTAGAGCCAAACTGATCCGAAATGGTTTTACTTGGATCAATAATTGCTTCAAGCATATCCTTAGTAGTAAACCTTGATCCTAGTTGGGTAAGATCTGGACCGGCTATGCCTCCCTCTCCTTTTATCTGGTGACAAGATATGCACATAGAAGCTGCAAACATTGCTTTACCTCGTTCAAAACTGCGAGTACCTGATCCACTATCTACTACCGCCAGCGCTTCTTTCAACTCCCAATTTCTTCCAGGTCCCTTAGGCATTGCCGCCCCTATTTTCAGTCCTGCTTTTGAATTGATAACAATAGAGTCGCCTGAAATTTTATTAAAATAGTCAAACCGATCTTTGGGAACATTGGCCAAAGCATTTTTTCGGGCAGTATTAATGAAGCCTACAAAGCAAACTCCGCCCTTATAACTAAATGCCTTGTAAAACCACTGGAAATATTTTTCTTGCAATTCCGGTGACCAGCCATTTTTTGCCTGTGTCAATACATTTGCATACCAAGTTTGTTGCATAGGAGGAATCTTTGCAAGCATGGCTGCTATATCCATCCCATACTGAGGATTTCTAAGAATCAAATCGGCTGATTCAGAGATTGATTTTTGTACAGCAGAATTATCTTTTGCGATTGCTAATAATGCCATCGTTTTTTCTACTACATTCGGTGCGTCAACATAAACCAACAATTTACTCAACTCACGGTTAAGGAAATTTGATTTTGCAGGATATTGAGGATTTAAATAAGTAGCTACCATTTTTTTAGCAGCCGCATCGGGTTCTCCCATCCGGGTGAAAATCAATTCGAAGGCACGCAACAGATCCAACTGCTGTGATTCGGTGAGTTGGGTATAAGGTACTCCAGTGAGCGATTTTAATAATTGATTTTTAACCGATGCATTCCCTCTTCGAGCGATTGCAATAGTAGACTGGATAAGGGTGATGGGGTCTTTTTCTGAAAGCACCTTCTTTTCCCACTGAGACAAGGGCTGAGTTTCAATTGCTATTCTTGCAGCATATCTTACAAAGCGATCTTTATCCTTCAAATAGGGCCATGCAAAATCTACAGCACCCGCTTTGGGTGTACCATGAAATTCTTCAAGTTTGCGTCTTGCTTTTTGAGCATCATTTAATTCTGCTACCGGCAACTTTTCATTGTTTCCAGTATTATCTCCATAATATACCCTATACAAATCCGATTCCAACCTACGACCTCCAGTTAAAAAATAAAGCGCTCCATCAGGACCTACTACACCGTCGGTTAATGGCAAGGGTGAGCCAGAAATAAATTCTTCCCCTGTGGTTTTATAAGATGCTCCATCAGGCTCGTTGTGAATGGCATAAATAATACCAAAACTCCAATCAAAAGCAAACAAAGCTTTGCGGTACTTTTTTGGAAAACGTGCATTCGCTCCGGAAACAAGATTGGTAGGAGAACCCTGGCCAACATTAATCACAGGAGGTAAATTATCTGGATAATTAGGAGACCACTTATCGGTACCTACTCTCCAGCCAAATTCTGCACCACTAGTTACATGACATATTCTGGTAGGACGGTACCAAGGTGTACCAAAATCCCATTCCATATCAGAATCGTAGGCAAACAATTCGCCTTGGTCATTGAAAGCCATATCGAAAGGATTACGAAAACCAGAGGCTATCATTTCCCATTTAGTTCCAGTAGAATCTACATGAGCTAACCAGCCACCATGTGCAGTTACCGTATTATCATGACCGTTAGGGTCTTTAATGAGTGGGAAAAGATTGTCAATATTACCATCTGGAATATTGCGATAACTATCCATTTTTGGAACTTTGGTGAAATTTCCAGCAATTACATAAAGAGATTTTTTATCGGGCGACAATACCACACTATGCGGTCCATGTTCTCCAACTCCATCCAAGGCTTTTAAGAAGGTAACTTTATCAAACTGATCATCACCGTTGGTATCCTGCAGTCTGTAAAAACCACTTCCCTTTTTAAAGGTAGCTTTAGGACCAACGTGATTATTTATCACCACGTAAAGACTATTGAACGCATAGAGAAGACCATGTGCATAGCCCATGGATATACCAGTATCAGATGAAATTTTCAATGCCTCCACTTTAATTTTAGTAACTGTGTCTCCGATTGTAGGCACTTTCATTCTAAATAATCCACCATATTGGTCAGATGCTATGATACGACCTTTGTCATCAAAAGTCATAGAAACCCAAGAACCTTCTCCATTTTCTGAAGGACCATATAAATGGTCTGCATGAAAACCTTCAGGCAATTTAAGATTGGCAATTTTCGGATCTTTCGAAACCTGTATTTCAGTTTCTTTGTTGATAGTAAAGGAAATACAGAAAACAAGAAAAACAGCGGTAAATAACAACAACCGAACAGAGGATGATTTTGGTTTAATCATAGCAATAAAATTTTAATGATTCAGACAATGGTTACAAAATTGAACTTTCTCATTAGTGAAAAAAAACCTATTAAAAGGGGTGGAATTTAGTGTGATTTGTTAAACAATCGGCTCTCAATCACTTGTAAAAGAAAAACAGTCATTCATTATCCTCATTCAAGTGATGTTAGAAATTGAAAACTAAGCTTTATGAATCAAATAAAAAAAATATGAACCGTATTTATTCCATTTTTCATTTTGTTGGCTCCGAATTAACATTTTTTCTCTGTAGATATTGTAAAAAAATATCATTTGATCTGTTGGAATCAAAGAGTAGTTTCTATTCCTCTTTTTCTACTATTTTCCTATTTCGGTTCTAAAAACAAAAGGGGGCGTATAAGCACGCCCCCTTTTGGAATAACAATTTATGGTTTGAAAATTAGCTTATTTTTTTCCGGTATACACTGCATGATCTTTATTTCCGCCCGATTTTAAATAAGCGATTAAGTCTTTTAGCTCTTCGCTATTCAAATTATTGATCATACCCCCAAGCATCGGCGAAATTTCAGAAACCCTCGTCCGGGTTACCTGCTTTTTATCCAGTTCGCGAATAGTTTGGGTAGCAAATGGATTCTGAGAAATATAATATTTATTATCATCTTGGCGAATCAGCCTACCAACAACGGAACCACCTTCCTTCAAATAAAAGACAGTGGCGCCAAACTGATCTGAAATGGTTTTGCTAGGATCAATAATTGACTCCAGCATGTCCTTACTTGAAAAGCGGGTGCCCAATTGACTAAGGTCAGGTCCTGCTACTCCACCTTCTCCTTTTATTTGATGACAAGACAAGCATAAGGAAGCTGCAAACATTGCTTTACCTTGTTCAAAGTTGCGCGTACCCGATCCACTATCCACTACTGCCAGTGCTTCTTTCAACTCCCAATTTCTTCCAGGCCCCTTAGGCCTTACGGCGCCAATATCCAAGCCTGATCTGGAAAAGTTAACAATGGAATCGCCAGAGATTGTATTAAAATAAGCAAATTTTTCTTTTGGAACATTTGCCAAAGCATTTTTACGTGCCGTATTAATGAAACCAACAAAACTATATCCCCCTTTAAAACTGAAGGCCTTGTAAAACCACTGGAAATATTTTTCTTGCAATTCAGGCGTCCAACCATTTTTTGTCTGGCTCAATACATTGGCATACCAAGTTTGCTGAAAGGGAGGAATTTTGGACAACATACCCGCAATATCCATTCCGTATTGGGGATTACGCATTATAAGGTCTGCGGATTCAGAAATAGATTTTTGTGCAGCAGGTTCATCTTTAGCGATGGCCAATAAAGCCATTGTTTTTTCTACTGCCTGTGGTGCATCTATGTAAACCAATAGTTTACTCAGCTCTCGATTCAAACTATTTGATTTGGCCGGAAATTGCGGTCCTAAATAGGTAGCGACAGCTATTTTTTGAGCAGCGTCTGGCTTTCCCATTCTGGCAAAAACCAATTCAAAAGCACGAAGCAGATCTAATTGTTGCGATTCAGCAAGTTTGACAAAATCTACTCCAGTCAAAGATTTCAACAACTGGCTTTTGGAAGCCGAATTTCCTCTGCGCGCCATTGCTATAGCGGCTTGTGTAAGGATAACGGGATCCTTTTCATTGATTGTTTTATCCTGCCATTGATTGAGCGGCTGCGCCTCGATGGCAATCCTTGCGGCATATCTAATAAAACGATCGCTATCTTTTAAATAAGGCCAAGCAAAATCAACTGCACCAGCTGTAGCTGCACCGTGAAAGGTTTCTAATTTGCGTCTTATTTTTTGCGCATCGGTTAATTCTGCTACGGCCAATTTTTCATTGTTACCAGTATTGTCGCCATAATACACTCTATAAAGATCAGACTCCAACCTACGACCTCCTGTTAAAAAATACAAAGCGCCATCAGGTCCGATCACCCCATCGGTTAACGGTAATGGAGAGCCGGAAATAAATTCTTCGCCAGTAGTTTTATAAGAAGCTCCATCCACTTCGTTATGAATGGCATAAATGATTCCGAAGCTCCAATCAAAAGCAAATAAAGAACGACGGTATTTTTCTGGAAAACGAGCATTGATACCACTAAACATATTGGTGGGTGAGCCCTGTCCAACATTGATCACCGGAGGCAAATTATCTGGATAAGCGGGTGACCATTTATCGGTACCTGGGCGCCAGCCAAATTCACCACCACTAGTTACATGACATATTCTAGTAGGACGGTACCAAGGGGTTCCAAAATCCCACTCCATATCAGAGTCGTAGGTAAATAGGTCGCCCTGATCATTGAATGCCATATCGAAAGGGTTGCGGAATCCCGAAGCAATCAATTCCCAATTGGTGCCGGTAGAATCTACATGCGCTATCCAGCCACCATGCCAATTTACCGTGTTATCGTGACCGTTAGGATCCTTAATCAGCGGAAAAAGATTGTCCATTTTGCCATCTGGAATATTCCGGTATGCATTCATTTCGGGTATTTTGGTAAAATTGCCGGCAATAACATACATCGATTGTTTGTCGGGCGATAATACCACACTATGCGGCCCATGTTCTCCTCCTCCATCAAGGGCCTTGAGCAGGGTTACTTTATCAAATTGGTCGTCTCCATTGGTATCTTGCAGCCTATATAAACCACTTTGTTTTTTAAAGGAAGTGTCGCCGTCATTATTAATCATCACATAAAGACTATTGAAAGCCCATAATAAGCCATGTGCATAGCCGATACTTACCTTGTGATTAGCAGTATCCGCCGCTGCTGGATTATCATAAATGTTGATTCTTTCAATGGTAGTTTTGCTAGTATCTCCAATGGCTGGAACCTTTAATCGGTAGATCGCTCCATATTGATCAGAGGCTATAATACGCCCCTTGCCATCAAAGGTCATGGACACCCAAGACCCATCACCATTTTCAGAAGGGCCAAAAAGATGGTCTGCATGAAAACCTTCGGGTAATTTAAGGTTGGTAATTTTGGGATCCTTCGAATCGGTGGATGCTGATTCCTTCTTGCTTGAACAGGAAATGCCCACTGACAGCAACAATAAAAGTGAAAACAATAACCTTGTGGAGTAATTTTTTTTCTTCATGATAGCTTAGTATATTTTATTAAAAAAAACGATTAAATAGCTCCTGCATATTAGATTGAAAATAAATAATTACCACCTTTGTTTATGGACAGTCCGTTTAGAAATATCGCTTTTCGCAGTTTCCTAAATTAATTAACTGCTTGTCACCTGGTAATAAACTTTGATGCCGAAAACTAAGCTTAAACATTCAAATAAAAAAATTAGGAGCCGTATTTATTTAGCTGCCTTTTAGAAACCAGTGTTATTTTGTACTACGATGATATCCCATTTACAGACACCCCCTAATTTTCATGCTATT
This sequence comes from Ferruginibacter sp., assembly GCA_044357815.1. Classification (GTDB taxonomy): domain Bacteria; phylum Bacteroidota; class Bacteroidia; order Chitinophagales; family Chitinophagaceae; genus Ferruginibacter. Next base: position 13,331 of record JBIKOV010000039.1, read on the forward strand.
TCTTCATTTAACCCTATTGTTTATAATTATTGTCTACATTCATATTTCAATTTAAACTGAATATTAATTATGCGACCTATTATTTTTATAACCAGCCTTCTTTTTTTCTTTACCGGAAATATTAAAAGTCAGGGCACAGTAGAAAAGGCCAATCTTTTTATTGGCATGCTCAATGATTCACAAAAATTAAACACAATTTTTCCTTTTGATGGGGAGGAGCGGTATAACTATCATTTTGTACCATTTGAAAGAAAGGGCATTACATTCAATGAAATGAATGCTGAACAAAAAGCAGCCGCCTTTGATTTATTAAAAACCTGTTTGAGTGAAGCGGCTTATAACAAAACCAAGGAAATCATGCAACTGGAAAATGTTTTGATTGAGTTGGAAAAAAGAAAGCCAGATGATCATTTCCGTGATCCAGGAAATTACCATATATCCATTTTTGGTATCCCTTCTGCCAAAACCATTTGGGGATGGCGTTTTGAAGGGCATCATATTTCTTTTAATTTTTCTGTTGACAAAAAAAAGCTTAGCTCCGGAACACCTGCCTTTTTGGGGACCAATCCAGCTATTGTACTCAGTGGCTCCAAAAAAGGCACCCAGGTTTTGAAGGATGAAACCGATAGGGGTTTTGCTTTATTGCATTCACTTTCCAAAGCACAACTACAAAAAACAATCATTGACACAGTGGCATACAAAGACATCCTTAGTTTTGATAAAAGGAATGCGATGTTGGGAGATCCAGCCGGTATAAAATACAGCGAATTAAATAAGCGTCAGCAAGCACTCCTTTTACAATTAGTTAGTGTATACGTTCATCGCTTTACCACCTTATTTGCAGAAAAGATGTTGAAAGAAATTCAACAGGCCGGACTGGATCAACTTTGGTTTACATGGGCTGGTAATACAAAACCTGAAATTGGCAATGGCTCCTATTACCGAATTCAGGGACCTACCATTTTAATTGAATACGACAATACACAAAACAATGCCAATCATATCCACTCTGTACTTCGTGATTTAAAACATGATTTTGGTGGCGATGAATTATTGGAACATTATAGAAATGATCATGCCGCTACTCGGTAATCAATGAATAATAAGTGCCACCAAAGTTTGGTGGCACTTATTTAATAAAGCCAACCACTACAAGCGCTATAAGATCCTTTTAATCAATAACTTACCGAGATGACATCTTTTTTTGGGGAGATGTGACTTAAATAATCACTCTTGATGAATCCCCTCCAATTAAATTACACATTATATTTCTTTCTTTTCCGTATCTTTACCTATTTATAATAATCCAATACTCCCATTAAATGGGTCTTTACTTTAATATTACTGCCTGCCTATTGGCGCTAATGCTGATAGCGTACAATTTGCGATTCAATAAGAGTGCGGTTTACCTCGGAATTAGTTTGTTTACTTTAAATCTCAATGTAATTTTGGGACATTTCGTTCTGGAATATCATTCTATTTTTTGGAAGGCCATTTTCTTTAACAATTTTATTCCTTTCTCATTTTTGACGGGTCCATTTATTTATTTCTTTGTAAGAGGAACGCTAAGCGGACAAGATCGCATTCGGCTCAGGGATGGATGGCTTTTTCTCCCTTTTTTAATTTCTTTATTAGGTATTATCCCCTATTGGCTTAGTCCCTTTTCACACAAATTGCAATTGGCAGTTTCCATCAGCCAAAATCCATTGGTGATTACTCAATTATCTGTTAATTGGCTGTACCCATCTAGCTGGAATATGTTTGCAAGAGCCCTTTTGTTTTTTATTTGTAATGCTTTGTGTTTTTATACTATATGGAAATATTCCCCCTCAGCTTCCAGCTCACTAAGAATTGGACAGGCAAAATTTATTAGAACTTTTCGTTGGGTGCTATTTCTGACAATAATTTTCAGCATATTGACTGTTTCTTTTTACACTGGCTTGAACTTTTTTATTAATGCCCCAAACCCAGCTGAGATGTTGGAAAAAGTTAAGCATATCTGGCTTATTAGTGATATCGGTTTTTTATTAATTACCATTACGGTGCTAATTTTTCCCAGATTCCTTTATGGTCGTGCGGTTAACTTCTCTAAAAAAGGGAGGCAATTATCTATTACTGATATTGAAAATTTTCATCAAGTATTTTATGATCAAAATTATTTTTTGAAATCTACGGCTAATCTCGAAGGTCTTGCACTTGCTTTGAATTTTGACAAAACGGATATCACTTCCTTTATTCTCCATCAGGAAGAATTGAGTTTTGCAGATTTTCTTCAAAAAAGCAGGATCGACTACCTTGCAGAAATACTTACTATAAAAGATAACCAGGCTTTTACCATCGATGCCATGTCCGAAATGGCTGGTTTCGGCTCAAGACAAGCTATGTATTTAGCCTTCAAAAAGTTTAAAAACTGTAGTCCAACAGAATATATATACTATCTAAACAAATGATAATCAAGGTAATACCCAAAATTACCAAGTTATTCCCCCTTTAGACAAGGCATTTTTGTTCACCCGCTTATCGGATTTTAATTTTAAAGGTGATGCGCTCTCTAAAAAGCCATTACTCTAGGAAATTAATATGCCAAACTGTATCACTACTTTACCGAATTCACCTTTTTTTGCATCAAGCTTAGAACCAGAAGATCTAAGGCTAACGCTCCCAAAATTTCCTATGTGGTCTGCAAATGATGCCAATAGTTTGATAAAAATTGAAAGCTCCAACGAAATTTCAACTTGTTTTAAAATAGCCAAAAGGCTATTGAAGAAGAAAATTTATTTGCAGTTAGTAGCATTATTTTTTGGTATGACTTGTTCGGCCCAAACTATTTCGACTTATGCTGTTAATAGTGCTGGCAATCTAATCTCCAGCGGCAAATACACTTATGAGTGGAGTGTGGGCGAGTCAACCGTCATTTCCACTATGAGTAATAGCAATCTGATGTTTACCAATGGTTTTTTGCAGTACAACGTACAAAACCAACCTGCATCCAATCTCGTTCCTACTTTTTTACCCGATGAAATAAAGGTTGGTCCTAACCCAACTACCAATATAGTGGAAATCAATATTCTTCATGCCACCAAGGGTAAGATCCAAATTGAATTACTAGATAATTGGGGTAATAAAATAAAAGCAATGCAGCTTGACTATGTAGGATTGGGGGTATATGAAAAATGGAATGTCAGTGGACTACCTGCAGGACAATATTTAATTAACGTTCGACAAACCCATCCTGTTCATGGAAGACCTATTAAGAAAGGAGCCTACCAGATTGTAAAAGTTAACTGATTTTAACTGATAACTGGTTAACTGAAAACTGGTTAACTGAAAACTGAAAGTTCTTATTTGATAAATGAATAATTGAAAAATGGATAGATGATAAAGTATAATTGAATAATGGATAGATGATAATATTACTAAACCCCTAAACTCTAAACATCTAAACACTAAACATCTAAACACTAAACTCTAAACATCTAAACCCTAAACTCATAAACCACTAAACAACTAAACCTCAAATAAACCATGCTCCCAATATCACCTCGAACAAAGAGATTATTCATTCTATTCTCGCTTCTTGTAATTTGCTTTGCTGGTTTTTCCCAAGCGCCTAATTTACTCAACTACCAGGGGGTAGCACGTAATTCGGTGGGGAATCCTTTGCCTAACCAGCCTATGAAACTTCGATTGTCGGTTCATAATCTTTCGGCTTCTGGGGTAGTAGTATTTTCCGAAACGAGATCTATCACTACTAATGCAGGGGGATTGTTTGCGGTTCAGATTGGTAGTGCGGGCAGCACTAGTTCAATGGGTAGCATCAGTGGAATCAATTGGCAGCTAGGAGACAAATATTTGCAAGTGGAAATTGACCCTGAATCCAATAATAATTTTTCAAACTTGGGAACCGTTCAACTGATTAGTGTGCCTTATGCAATCAATGCTAGTTCAGCAACTACGGCTGTTAACCTTTCTGGAATTGTTTCCATTGCCAATGGAGGTACGGGAGCTAGTTCGGCTGCAGCAGCTAAGACTAACTTAGGCTTAGGTAACTTAGATAATACCAGCGATTTATTAAAGCCTATTAGTACAGCAACGCAAGCAGCGTTGGATTTAAAGGCGACTGTGGCGAATGTAAATAATTTATCTACTGCCATGGGTAGTAAATTAAATATTGCAGATAGTGCCAAAGGTTATGTTACCCCAACACAATTATCAGCAAAGACATTTGATCAAACACCCATTACCAATGCTATTGCAACTAAACTAAATATTGCAGATAGCGCCAAAGGTTATGTTACCCCAACGCAATTAGCAGCAAAGACATTTGATCAAACACCTATTACCAATGCTATTGCCACCAAATTAAATATTGCAGATAGTGCCACTAAATATGTCACACCAACGCAATTAGCTAGTTATAATTTTTCAAGTGGTGGAGGTGGAAGTTCCATTGATACTTCAAGTATTTCTAATAGAATTAATGCAAAAGCTAATTCAAGTGATGTAACCACTAGTCTTGCATTAAAGGCTCCGCTAGCTAACCCTACATTTACTGGCACGGTGAATGGTATAACTAAAACAATGGTAGGCTTGGGTAATGTAGATAATTCAACAGACCTATCTAAACCGATTAGCACTGCAACACAAACTGCATTGGATTTAAAAGAGAGTCTAGGTAATAAAACAATTGAAGTTTCTAATGATGGTGCGTCGGATGTAAAATACCCATCTGCAAAGGCAGTTAAAACCTATGTTGATGCACAGATTATTTTAAGTGCTACTCCTTTATCCTTTACAGCCCCTTTATCTAAATCGGTTAGCACTGTTAGTATTCCAGCTGCAAGCGGATCGGTGAATGGATATCTGAGTTCCTCAGATTGGACTTCTTTTAATAATAAAATTGATGCTTCTCAAAAAGCAGCAAATAATGGAGTAGCTACTTTAGGCAATGATGGTAAAATACCCTCCAATCAAATCCCTTCCGTTTCTTTTCAGAGTGCAAATGTGGTTAGTACTCAATCTGCTATGTTAGGTTTGTCTTCTGCAGTAGTAGGTAGTATAGCCATTCGTACAGATGATAATAAGAACTATGTTTTAAGTGCACTACCTGCATCTACTTTATCTAACTGGATTCAATTGGCAACGCCTACTTCAATTACCAGTGTGAATGGAAATGCTGGACCAACTTTGGTGTTAACTACCAATGATATTGCAGAAGGATCTGCTAATAAATATTATACGGATGCAAAAACAAGGACTGCTTTGAGTACGACTGCTCCTTTAGTATATAATAATGTTACTGGAGCTTTTTCTCTTCCATCAGCCACTACTAGTGCAGATGGATTTTTAAGTACCGCTGATTGGAATACTTTTAATGCTAAACAAAATGCGCTAACTGTTGCACAAGCTGGCGTATTATCCAATACTTCGGGAACCAATACAGGAGATGAAACAGCAGCTACTATTAAAACTAAATTATCAATCGCCACATTAAGTGGTTCCAATACAGGAGATCAAATAATTTCATTAACAGGCGACCTCACTGGAACTGGTACTGGCACTTTTAGTACAACACTTGCTAATAGCGGAGTGACTGCTGGTTCATATGGTTCTTCCTCTGCCATTCCAACATTTACAGTGGATGCAAAAGGAAGAATAACTGCAGCAAGTACAGTAAGTTTAGCTGCATCTGGAGCAAGTACTGTTGGATCAATTAGTGGTACTTCCAATATAAATGGGGCAACTATTAGCGGAACTACATTAACCCTCTCTCCTGCGGATGGAACCAATGGCGGGATTGTAACCAGTGGAACACAAACGATTGCTGGAGCAAAAACATTTAGCAATAATATTACTGCGCCTAGCTTTATTGGTAATTTATCTGGTAACGCTACCACAGCGTCTACAGCAACTACTACCACCAATATAGCTGGTGGCTTAGGTGGGTCCATACCCTATCAAACAGCAGCTGGCACTTCAGCAATGTTAGCCAATGGCAATAGTGGACAGGTACTTACCTCACAAGGCACAACACTTGCACCCGTTTGGTCAACACTTGCATCTGGAGCAAGTTCTGTCGGAACAATTAGTAGTACTTCCAATGCAAATGGGGCAACCATTAGCGGAACTACATTAACCCTTACTCCTGCTGATGGAACCAATGGTGGGGTTGTAACTAGTGTAACACAAACGATTGCTGGCGCAAAAACATTTAGCAATAATATTACTGCGCCTAGCTTTATTGGTAATTTATCTGGTAATGCTACTACAGCAACTAATGCGACTACAGCAACCACTACCACTAATATAGCCGGTGGTTCTGGTGGTACCATTCCTTATCAAACAGCAGCTGGCACTACCGCAATGTTAGCCAATGGCACAAGCACTTATGTGCTCACCTCTCAAGGAACAACTCTTGCCCCCGTTTGGGCTGCAGCAGGTGGTATCCCTTACACTGGAGCTACAGGTGCCGTTAATTTAGGTGCTTATAATTTAACAGTAAATGGAATAACTGTTGGTAAAGGCGGGGCCACTGATAATTCAAACACAGCTTTAG
>JBIKOV010000216.1:0-5668 GCA_044357815.1 Ferruginibacter sp.
CTAGTTGAAATGCAAGGTTATTAATCATTCGGTTGATTATCCAGTCGTTCTTTATTGATTCATATTGATCAAAAGCTTTATCGAATGGTGCTTTTCAACTTTTTGAGGGTCGACTAGATAGCGCTAGATAACTAATTTTTTTACCAAAAGGGATATTGGTTAGCTCGGACCATATTTTTTGTTGAAATGCAATTCCCGTTTGCTGTAAGGGCAATTTAAAAATGGTACGTTTACCGCTAAAAAAGTCAGTTAGTTGTTGTTGGCAGATCATTGTAAGTAGCCAATTACTTTGTGTATTAGTTATGTTTTCTGTAATAGGAATTATTTTCCAATTGGTGTTGGTAAAAAGTATTGAACAAACCAATTGCGCTGTAACTTTTTATTTCGAGTATGCCTAAAGGACTATTGAAAAATGACTTTTCTATGGGCATTAAAAATATATTGAAAAATCTGGATGAATGTTTGTCCGATTGAATAAAATACAATTTCTTTGAACAAGAAACCCCAATAATATGTTTGCAACCAAAACTGAAGGTAAATTTTTTGAAAAGGCAATGAGTGCTATTGCAGATCCTTGTAGGTTATCTATTCTGCAAGAATTATTTAGAAAGGGTGAAATATGTTGTGGAGATGTGCAGACACTTACAGGACTTTCTCAGCCTACCTGTTCCCATCATATTCGATTATTATCCGACAGTCAACTAATTCAATGTCGAAAAAATGGACGCAATCTTTATTTTACCCTAAATAAAAATAATTTTAAAAAAATAAGTTTTTTTTTAGATAAGTTCCACCAGCATTAATATAAAATAAAAGTAGGCAGACTACTCTAGACTGCAAGTTTTTTGGGTGACAGAAAATTTAAATGGAGGAAGCCTCAGTTACTGCATCGATGTTAATGCTGCCATAGATGTGGGGAAAAAGTTCATTTACAGAAGGGGCCATTTCATATTTCAAAACCGAAGTCAATTTCGTTTCATCAATGTGTAATAATAGTAAATCCTTTTGGTTTTGGTAAAATCTTTCCAATACACCTTTCACCTGATTGCTATCGCTGGCATGTATAAAGCCTTCAGTTGCCAGGGAGTCAGCCTCATGAAAACCCTTTATTAACGATGCTTTCCAACGGGATAGGGTAGTTATATGATAGATCATTCGTCCAATAATTTTACAATGCTTAATAATTCCTCTTTCTTATACAGGTTCGATTCGTTGTTGAAACATTTACTTAATTCTTCTAATAAAAATCGAATGATCCTTTTATTACTGAGTGGTCTGAAAAAAGCAGAGGAGGGGGAAATGGAGATGCGGTTGAAATATTTTTCAATATCCTTATGTGAATGGATGTTCCCATTTAAAGGGTCAATAAAAAAAAATATTTTTTCAGCAGAGTGACCCACCGGTTGAATGAATTCGTGTTGGGGGTCAAAATATCCAAGTATAAATTGTTTGGGAATATTGGTTGCATTAACAGAAATGTCGAGTAATTGACAGAGGATTAAATATAATATTCCATTGCTTATTGCATTTCCCCGATGGTTCTCAAGGGTTGTATTAATTAAAAAATCATCCGGTTGGCTATAGGATACTTCTATTCCTTTTTGTTGATAATAATTATACAGTATACTAGTGATTACATTTACCTGTTCTAATGGAGTGAGGTAGTTATTTAATTCAAGCCAGACGTTTCTGCGAATTTTTTCTATTTTTTTTAAAATTGGCGTATCCTGCATTTCAGGATATTGATAACGGGCCACTAATAAAGCACCTCGCAATAATTCACAGTCGCTACTTTTCCAGGTGATAAAATCATTGGTTAGATCTCTGAAATGCAATTTGTGTATAATTTGCTCAATTCTTTCTTGTGTATCTTCCTGTAAGGTGTTTTCCCATAGGTTTTCTAGGTTGGGAATAATTTCTTTTCCGAAAGAAATGATCTTATCGCTCACACTGTTGTACACTCCTTCATCGGGGTCGTCCATTAGGTGAAAAAGTGCAATTATTTCTTTGTTCTCTATCAAATTTTGTTATTTGAAAATAAATTTCGGAAAATCTAATAACATAAAGAAGGTAAAGCTTTCCACAGTGGTGTATAAATTGTATTCGCTGCTTTTGAAAAGAGTAAATATAAACCCATTGGGTTGTTGACAACAAAAAAGCGTTGAAACATCAACGCTTTTTTATATCTGTGAAAAAGGTTACCCTTTTTTTGTTGCCGTCTTTTTCTTTACCGCTACCTTTTTTTTGACAGCCCCTTTTTTATCAAAAGCCTTCGGTTCTTGCAGCAGGATCATTTTTTTTACTTCATCCAGTTCAATGGTTGTCAGTTGGTCGGCAGTATATTTTCCGTTAGCGCCGGAGGTCAACTTTAGCATTTTTTTTCCAAAGCGGATGAATGGCCCCCACCGGCCGTTTTCTATAGCAATCTTTTCTTCCGGCCATTGCCTGATAAATCGGTTGGCTTCCTTTTCCATCTTTTTTTCTATCAGTTCATTGCAGTCTTGCTGGGTAAGGATATCAAAATTATAGGCCCTAGGAATATTGATAAAAAGGTCGTTCCATTTAATGAAAGGTCCAAATCTACCTTTTCCCTTGGTGATGGGCTTTTCGTTAAAAAATCCTATCGGAGCGTCCTCTACTTGTTTTGCATGAATAATTTCAACAGCCCTTAGAAGATCAACTGCCGAAAGGTCTTCACCTTTTGGAATTGAAATAAACTGTTCTCCCCATTTTACATAGGGACCAAAGCGGCCGATATTTACACTTACTTCTAGATTATCATGTTCCCCCAGCATAAGTGGAAGTTTAAACAATTCTAAAGCCTCCTCCATTGTGATTGTTTCAATACTTTGGTTTGCCTTTAATTTGGCAAATCTTGGTTTTTCTTCATCATTTTGAGCGCCTATTTGAACCATTGGGCCATAACGTCCCATTCTAGCCGTGATTGGTTTCCCTGTTTCGTCTACCCCTAAAATCCGCTCTCCAACAGCTCTTTCAGCCGTTTCTAATGTGTGGGTAACCCCGGTATGAAAGGGGTTGTAAAAGTCTTCCACCATCTTGCTCCATTGCATTTTACCCTCCGCTATCTCATCAAATTCTTTCTCAATGTTTGCAGTAAAAGAATAATTCATCACTTTGGTAAAATGCTGGTTTAAAAAATCAGTAACCACCAATCCAAGATCGGTAGGGAACAATTTTGATTTTTCGGCTCCTGTATTTTCTTGCTCAATTATTTTTTCGATGGCATCATTTTTCAGTCTCAGTATTCTGAAATTCCTTTTCACTCCGTCTTTATCTTTTTTCTCTACATAGGTTCTTTTTATAATGGTAGAAATAGTGGGAGCATAGGTACTCGGTCTGCCGATACCCAACTCTTCCATTTTTTTTACCAAAGAAGCTTCTGTATACCTTGCAGAATGTTTGGTAAATCGTTCGGTGGCGGTCATTTGATTAAATAAAAGAACCTGTCCGGGCGTTAAATTGGGCAATCTACTTTCTCCCTCTTTTTCGTTTTCTTCTTCCTCCTCGTCACTGCTTTCTAAATACACTTTTAGGAATCCATCGAACTTCATTACTTCACCCGTTGCCGTTAGTTCCTGTTGATTGGTACTGATATTGATTTTGGCGATTGTTTTTTCTAGTTCAGCATCGCTCATTTGCGAAGCAATGGTCCGCTTCCAAATGAGTTCATATAATCGATTCAGATCAGGATCATTGACCGTATGGTTTTCCATATAGGTAGGTCTGATGGCTTCATGTGCTTCCTGTGCACTTTCATTTTTGTTTTTGTATTTGCGTATTTGCAAGTATTTGTCACCGTAACTACTTTTAATTTCAGCAACAATAGCATCCATGGCTGTTTCACCCAGACTCACACTATCGGTTCGCATGTAGGTGATTTTTCCGCTTTCATATAATTTTTGAGCAAGCAGCATGGTTTTCGTTACGCCGTAGCCTAATTTTCTGCTGGCTTCTTGTTGTAGCGTAGAAGTGGTAAAGGGTGCTGCGGGAGTTCTTTTTCCTGGTTTTACCTGTATGTCTTTTACGGTATAGTTAGCGCCAATACAGCTTTCCAGAAACTTTTCTGCATCTTCGCTCACATCATACTTTCCTCCTTCCGCTTTGAAATTTACTGAGCGATTGCTATTATCGGTTGCGGATAGCGCCGCTTCAATTTTATAACTGCTGGTAGCAGTAAAATGATTGATTTCCCTTTCTTTTTCTGCTATTAATTTAACGGCAACACTTTGAACCCGACCTGCACTTAATCCACCGCTCATGCCTATTTTTCTCCAAAGTACTGGGCTTAATTCAAATCCAACCAACCTGTCTACTACCCGTCTGGCTTGCTGCGCATTTACCAGGTTCATATTAATGATTCGTGGATTTTTAACGGCTTTTTCTATGGCAGGTTTGGTGATTTCATGAAAAACAATTCTTTTAGTAGTTGCTGGATCTAATCCCAGCACTTCTGCCAAATGCCAGGAAATGCTTTCACCTTCGCGGTCCTCATCCGATGCAAGCCATACTTCATCACTTTTTTTAGCAATACTTTTCAACTCTTTTACCACCCTTTCTTTATCTGCAGGTACGATGTATTTGGGTTTAAAGTGATTGTTGATGTCGATGCCCATGTCATTTTTTTCCAGGTCACGAATATGTCCAAAACAACTTTTTACCTCGAAGTCTTTTCCTAAAATACCTTCGATGGTTTTAGCTTTCGCAGGGGACTCTACAATTAATAAATTCTTCGCCATAATCAACAGTCAGTTTTATGCTTTTCCCTTAAAGGGGGTATTTACAGATTAAATTATTATTCAAATTTTCAGCAGCCGGGGATTGCAAAAATATACATTTATACACCATATATTATAAAATATCTATAAATGTTGTTGGCCGCAATTTGAATTGCAATATTACTTTAAAATTGAAAATTTAAAATAATTCTTCTCAAAGAGGCTATTTAGGGGGTGTTTTACAAAAAATCGACAATCGCTTGTTTTATAGTATTATCTCTGTAAATTTTTTTATGTCCAAGGCCTTTAGTGATAATGAAACGAATATTGGGGAATTGCTCATTTTTTACAAGCAAAGCATCTGACAATGGTGTAATATCATCGTCTTCATCATGAATCCATAGTACGGATGCCGAAATTTGTTGCATCGCTCTTTTTATGGAGAACCATTCGGTTGGATGGCCACTTCTTTCAAAAATGATGTTATCAAATTCCTTTCTTACCATTGCATTTTGTATGTTTAGCATAGTAAATGCAGCATCAACTGCTGTGGAGGTTTCGGTAGCTGGGGCTATTAATACAATATGGGTATCTAGGTTATGAATCGTTTTTTCAATAGCTAGGCTTAGGGCTATTCCAGCAAAAGAGTGGGCAATGTAGCCTTTTATAGGTCCATAAAGTTGAACTACCCTTTCTATCATTTCACTGTATTGGACGGCATTTATTGTAACTCCTTCACTACTGCCATGGGCAGGGGCATCAAATGCAATCACTTGGTATCCTTTTGCCATTAGGGGAGCGATATAGGCATGGAATTTATGAGCCGAAGAACCAAATCCATGTAAAATTAAAATTGTATGCGGCTGGCCAAAGTTCCATCGAAAGCCGTTTACTTTTAATCCATTCAATTCAAATTGAAGTGCTTCTGCCTG